>JBKJQC010000987.1:0-21875 GCA_046593995.1 Polyangiales bacterium | reverse complement strand
CGCCACGAGCTCGGCGACGTCGATCGCGGGGAGGAGCGCGCTCCGCTCGACGCGCGCGTACGCGCCGCTGCCGTCGAGCACGTGGATCGCGAGCGTCCCGCGCTCGTAGAACCACACCTCACGGATCCCGAGCGAGGCGTAGATCGGCAGCTTCTCGATCCCACCGTGCGTCTGCACGATCTCGACGGCGAGATCGGGGTAGTCGCGGAGCGCCTCGCGGAGGCAGTAACACTCGTCGGGTTCGAGCCCGCGCTCCTTGGCCTCCCGACGGAACGTCGTCGATCCGTAGCCGAGGAGCGGGACGTCGCGCTCGAGCGCCCACAGCTCGAGGAGCCGCGCGAGCGTAGTCTTGTTCGACTCGTGCTCCGGAGAAGGGCTCGTGATCTCCATGGCTCCGTTGTCGTAAGTGATACGCACACCCGGGGTGTCGAGGGCGTCGCGGACGAGCAGGTAGCTCTTCCAGTCGACGCCGTGGAGGACGATCCGTTGATCGTCGCTCGACACGCGGACCTCGGGCGACTTCGCGTGAGCGCCCATGAGGGCCCGATCGTAGCAGACACCATTACGATTCACGTGGACTCGATGCGTCGCCACAGGGCTCGCTATCGCGGGCCGGTCTCACGCACCGCCGCGCGTTGCGGAACGCATGGACTCGGCGCGTCGCTTCAGCGCCTCTGCCTGTCGCTCGAATCCATCGCGGATCTGGCCGAGCGGGAGGAGCGGGACGAGACAGCCGCCGAACTCTTCGACCGTGTAATAGCGCGTCCCGCCCGTTCCATCGTGGAGGCTCTCGAGGAGCTGGATGCGATCCGCGCGCAGCACGCCGGTGCGATCGAGCACGCCGACTGCGCGATACGAGAACACCGCGGCGCGTCCGTCCGGCGGCTCGAGTCGCGTGATCCGCTCTGCGGAACGCGCGCCGCCGCCGCGGGCCCACCTCACGTGCAAGCGGAACGTGCTCCCGATCGCGAGCACGGCCGGGGCGTCGTCGACGCGCACGATGAACGGGTTCCACGCGGAGTACGCGCGCAGATCGGTCATCACCTTCCAAACGAGCTCGATCGGCGCGGCGATGTCGATCGAAGTGGTGGCCTCCGCCGTGCGCATCCCGGCCACTCTACCCTGCGAACGGCCGCCGGCGCGGGCCGAACGCGCTACGATCGGTCGATGCTTGCCGACCTCGCGAAATGGGCGCTCCTGATCGTCGCTGCCAGCGCGTGCTCGGCGAGCAAGGAGTCGAGCGACGTGCGCACCGACGGCTCGGTCACCGACGGGGGCACCGACGGCGAATTCAACGTCGACGGCCTCGCGACCGACACGGCGATCGAGCTCCCGGGGACGCTCGAAGGCAAGGTCGTCGCGCCCGAAGGGACGATCCCGATCTCGGGCGCGCTGGTCTACACGACCACCACGGCGCCCCCCGCGATCCCCGATCAGGTCTACTGCGACAAGTGCGTGAAGCTCACCGACGGGACGCCGTACACCACGACGAAGCCGGACGGGACGTTCTCGCTGCCGACGTTCCTCGGCCAGCAGTATCTCGTGGTGCAGAAAGGCGCGTTCCGCCGCGTACGCTCTCTCGAGGTCGTCGCCGGCGTTCAGGGCGTCACCAAGGAGCTGACGACGCTCCCGCCGAAGACCGACAAGGCGAAGGGGGACGACGTCCCGAAGATCGCCATCGCGCTCGGCGCGTGGGACGCGATCGAGATCGTGCTCGCGCGCTTGGGGCTCGAGGCGAAGATCACGAAGAACGGCTTCGGCAAGGCGCAGGTCCTCTCGAAGGATGCGACGGGCTTCGCGATCTACGGGCTGCACGCTCTCGGCGAGACGAGCCCGTATCCCCCCGCGGACAAGCTCCTGAGCGATCCGGCGGAGATCTCGAAGTATCACATCGTCTTCAAGCCCTGCAGCGGCTCGACGATGCTCGACAACGGCATGCCTCCGTACTGCGGCGGCGTGTATGCGAGCAACTCGAAGACGACCATCGACGGGTTCGTGAAGGCCGGTGGACGCGTGTACGTCTCCGACTGGTCGTACGAGTACGTGCGCCAGATCTTCCCCGGGTTCGTGAGCTGGAGAGGGCAGTCCACGGGCATCGGCAGCGCGTGCGAGGCCGGCGGCGGCGAGGAGTCGGCGACGGTGAACGATCCGGATCTCGCCGCGTGGTTCGCGGCGCAGAACCGCACGTTCGACAGCGTGAAGCAGGCGTGGACGCACATCGAGAAGGTCAGCCCGACGCCCGACGTGGATCCCGACGGCAAGCCGATCACCGTCACGCCGAAGGTGTGGGTCTCCGCGGGCGCTCTCCCGGCGACGACGAGCTTCGAGCACTCCTGCGGCCGCGTGCTCTACACGACGTACCACACGGAGCCGACGTCGGAGGTGACAGGACCGCTCGATCCGCAGTCCCTCGCGCTCCTCTACTTGATCCTGGAGGTCAACGTCTGCGTTGGACCTCCGGTGATCAAGTAGCCGCTACTTCGAGCAGCGACGGTCTCGAGAGGTCGACAGTCGACAGTCGTCAGTCGTCAGTCCGAGACGAGAGAGAGCGAGCCACAGCCCGCGGGTATCTCGCCTCTGGTTCCATTCTCGGATGACTGATGACTGATGACTGATGACTGATGACTGATGACTGATGACTGATGACTGATGACCGACGACTGGACCTCGGCGGCTCGAGGAGCAGCGATCAGTTCAGAGCGGCGATCACTTCGAGCACTTCGGCTTCGGCGGCGAAGGGATGTCGGCGCAGCCGGCGATCAGCTCGACGTGCACGCCGTTGCCGACCGGGATCGGATTGAACATGCCCGTCGCGCACTGGTCGAAGGTCACGCGCGCGGTGAGACCGGCGGCGGCGAACTTCGCGCGCAGCATGTTCATGTGCAGGTCCGACGCGTTCGGGCCCATGAAGAGCGGCGTGCAGCTCACGCTCACGTGCGCCTGCACGGCGGGGCGCGCCTTGAGGAAGAGGATGATCTTGTCCATCGCGAACGCCTCGGCGGGGGCGATCGCGCCGACGCACGCGAAGTCGTGTTTCACGTCGGGATCGACGGACTTCAGCTGATCGGACTGGAGCGTGAACACGGAGCCGTCGAAGTGGAAGCCGAGCGAGGTCGCCGACATCAGGCCCGAGTCCTGACAGGCGACCGAGCTCCCGGTCGCGTTCTTGTCACCGGCCTGAGGGGCGACGCCGTTCACCGGCGCGAGCGTGAGCTTGAGCGGGTGCGAGCACTGATCCGGGGCGCCACCCATCGGGAGGACCGGGGGTGCGAACCCCGGGATGCCGAAGATGCCGGGTGCCTGCGCAGGTGCAGCGCCGCCCCCGCAGCTCTGGATGTCGCCGCCCGAGGTCGCCTGCGAGTTGCCGCTCTGCGTGCCGCCACCGACCTGTGGGCCGCCGTTCACGCCGCCGCTGCCACCGGCCGAGACCTGGTTCCCGGTCGTGGTCTTGAAGGCCCCCACCGTGAGCTGCGTGATGACGTGCGTCGTCTGCGAGCATCCCGATCCCGTGAGCTGGAACGCGCCACTCGGCGCGACGTAATCGCCTGGCGAGCGATAGTGGATCTCGAAGTGCGAAGACTGTTTGTACTCGCCGGCGAACGAGAGGAAGCTGTAAGGCAGCATCGCCTTCGCCTGATCCTCCGAGGTGATCGTGATGTGATCCTCGATCCCGGTGCCCGTCTGGTACTGGTACTTGCCCGCAACGTGGCAGTCGCCGACGAGCGAGAGGTGTGCTTCCCCGTCCGCGTCCATCGACAGATGGACCGGGATGAGCCCGTCGTTGGACTTCGCGCGAGTCACCAGGTTGCGCGCCTGGGTCGCGTCGTAGCCGAACAGCCAGACGCCGTTCGTGAGGTTCTTCTCACCGTTCAGGCTGACGTCTCGACCGCCCTTCCCGTTGCCCGCGCGTGGGCACCCGGTGACCGCGGTCGCGAGACCGAGCGCGAAGAGAGAAGCAAAGAGAACTTGGATAGGCCCCCGACGATGCATGGCAAGACTCTACAACGGCCGCGTTGGCCGCGTGGATAAGGGTTTTCGTCGCGACTTCGCTCCCGGACGTCCCTTGGACCTCCGGACTGGCTCGGCCTTGGGGCGCGTGAATGCACGCGCGCATGCGCTCAGGTCGGCAGCTGCGAGAGCGCGTGTGCGACGTAGTGGTCGAGCGCCTGCTGCCTCTCGGCCGGCGGCATCGAGGCAACGTCACGTTCGTACCGTGCGCGGACCGCGCGCTCGAAGGCGGCGCGATCCTCGGGCGAATGGCTCGCCCAGGCGCGCTCGAACGTCGCCCTCATCGTGGCATCGAGCTCCTCGACGGTCGGCTCCGGCGACATCGTCGGGAGCTCCGCCGAGGACGTGCCCGGTCGGAACGCAGGCGGGGCGCCGGCTGCAAACGATCCTGTGCTCGTCGGTGGCGGTGTGGGCATCGGCGCGCGCACGCTCACCGCGCCCGGGCGCGCTTCGGCGATGCGTCCGAGGAGCGAAGGGATGACGACGTCGTCGAGCTCGGCGAGGGCCGCAGCGCCGCTCTCTGCGAGGGCCGCGTCGGACGTCCGTCCGGAGACGTGATCGACGACCCGCGAGAGCGCCGCGCGCGTCGCGTAGATCGCGCTGCGATAGGTGGCGAGCGCTTCGTCGATCGCCGCGCGCGTGCTGTCGACCGGCGCGGCCTCCCACTTGGCGCGAAGCATGGGGGCGCGCCCGGCGAGCTCCGCGTCGAGGCGTTCGACGTACGTCGTCGCGTTGCGACGTGCGAGCTCGATCGTCTGCGCGACGGGCGCGGGCTCTGCGGCGCCGCTCACGATCCAACACGCCCCTTGGGGGAGGCCCGAGACGGCGGCCGGCGAGCGCGCGAGCTCGCCGAGCGCACGCGCGGCGTTGACCTCGGCCTCCTCTTGTCCCGACGCGAACGGAGACTGGCGGAGCATGGCGATCGCGCACGCGAGCCACCACACCGCGCCGCGATCGCCCGCGACAGCGCGCCTTCGCGCGGCTTCTTCGAATGCACTCGCGAGAACGGCGTCGTCCGAGAACGGCTGCACGGCGATGGCGCGCGCGGCGCTCACGAGACCGGGCACGTCGCCGCTGCACTGCGCAGCGAGTCGCTCGATCGCTTCTACGACCTCACCGGGAATCGGTTGGGGCACGGGGCCGGTACGCTATCACGGAGACGCGCCGCGTTGACCTACCGTGAATGTGGCCATGCTGCGGCAGCGAGCGCCGACCAGCCGACCATGAACGAGAGGCCCCCGAGCGGTGCGACCGCCCCGAACAGGCGCGGGCTGCCGAGGGCGAGGGCGTAGAGGCTGCCGCAGAACAAGACGAGCCCCACGGAAAAGGCCCACGCTGCGATCCGCGTCCCGCGACCGGGCCAGCGCTCGTGCGCGAGCGCCGTCGCGATCAACGCGAGCGCGTGGAACATCTGGTAGCGCGCCGCCGTCTGGAACGAGCCCATCGCGCGCGCATCGAGCTTCCCCTCGAGGCCGTGCGCGCCGAACGCGCCGATGGCGACGGCCGCGAGCGCCACGACCGCCCCCGCGGCGAAGAGCTTCCGCACGCGGACATCCTCGGCCACGGACGCGTCTCTCTCACGATTGTCTGCGGACGACCACCGGTTCGGCAGGCAGACCGAGCCCCTGCGCGAGACGGAATCGACAGAACGCCGCGAGGTCGTCTCCGTCGAGCGCTGCGCCGCACGCATCGACCGCGCCGGGCCACGTGCGCGTCCAGGTCACGGCCGTGCGGCGGAGGAGCCACGCGTCGGCGATCGCCCGCACCAGCGCCTCCTCGTGCATCGGTCGATCGAACGTCCGCGGCGCGAGCCACCGCCCGTAATCGGGCTCACCGTACTCGGCTGCGTACGCGCGGCCCCGGCTGCGCGCGACGCCGATCAAGGCGTGACCGAGCTCGTGCACGACCGCGTGGGTGCGTCCCGCCAACGTGGTCCCGTTGGTCGCGAGGAGGCGGATGCGCGCGCGGCCTCCCTCGACGATGCAGTGATTGAGCGACGCTCCGGTGAGAGGGGCCCGATCGATGCGCACGTGCGAGGTCGGGAGAAGCGTCGCGAGGTCCCCGAGCACGTCGACGAGGGCGCCCTGCTCGAAGAAGGTCAGCGGGCGATCGGCGCCGCCGCGACGCGCAACCGCGAGCAGATCCCCGAGATCGAGCACGGTCTCGCGATCGGCGAGGGCGTGCGCGAGGACCGGTGCGGCGCGCGAGGGCACGCCGACCCCATCGAGCGCGCGCGCGACCGTGTCACGATCGATCGTCGGATCGAGGGCGTCGTCGAGCGCGTCGCCGTCGGCGGCCGAGCCCATCGCGGTGGCCGAGCCGTCCCAGGCCGGCTCGATGCGCAGGCCGAGGCCGCGCACCACGCCCTCGATGGTGTGCCCGAGAGGAGCCGCTGCAGGGACGAGGAGCATGTCGGGAGCCGCTCGCCTCACCTTCCCATTTCTCGGGTTCTCTTGTCAGATCCAAGCCGATGCAGAGACGTTGGTTTTTCGTGTGCACGCTGCTCCTCGGGTGCGGATCCGCCGCGAAGCCGGCCGAGGCCCCGAAGGGCGAGGGTTCGTCGTCGGACTCGGCGAGCGGCGAAACGGCTGGACACCCCGAGAAGAAGGACGCGCCTCCGCCGAAGCACGTCTCGAAGTACCCGGAGCCGTTCCTCGAGCCGGACTGCGGCGACGTGATCGCAGACGGCTACCTCCCCGACGCGAAGAAGATCGTCGCGGAGGTGCGGAAGAAGAACTGGGCGAAGCTCGAGGAGTGTGCGCACGCGGCCGGAGAAGGCGAGAACGTGCACGGCGAGATCCGCACGACGTTCCGCCTCGATCCCGACGGCGTGCCGCGCTGCGTGGACGCCCCCGGCGCCGGCGTGTCGAACAAGGACGTGGTCAACTGCGTGATCGCGGTGTACCGCACCTTCCGCTTCCCCCATCCCAAAGGAAGCATCCGCGTCACCGACGGCATCCAGCTCGACGTGCACCACGACGAGGAGTGAGTGCCCTCCGCGGTCTGCCTCGGCTGCGGCGCGCGCGTCGACGACGACGCACCCTGCGGCTGCGCGACGCTCGGGACCAATCCGTATCGCGGCGCCGCGCCGCCCAACCCGATGGGCCGCTGCCCGCGCTGCGCGGACGTGCTCCTCGACGTCGACTACGCGGACACCCCGCTCGACGAGTGCACCCGCTGCGGCGGAGTGTTCGTCGAAGGCTGGATCCTCGACCGCCTGACCGAAGCCCGCGACGCGAGAATTTCCCTGTCGATCTCGCTGCCCGTCCGCAAGATGGCGCGCGAGACCGCGGTCCGCTACCTGCGCTGCCCGCGCTGCACCGCGCAGATGAACCGCAAGATCTTCGGACTGAGCAGCGGCGTGGTGGTCGACGTCTGCAAGGAAGACGGCATCTGGTTCGACGCCGGAGAGCTCGGCGTGGTCCTCGAGTTCATCGAGAGCGGAGGCCTGGAACGCGCCCGCGCGCGCGAGGTGAAGCAGCGCGAAGAGGATCTCCGCCGGGAGAAGACGCGACGCGAGACCGACGGTCCGGCGTCCGTGGGGTTGATGATCAGCGGCCGCCCGCGCACGGCGACCGAGGTCGCGACGGAGGTGATGGATGCGCTGCTGGAGTGGTGGCGCCCGTGAATGTCATAGGGGTGTAATATTGATGCCTGGCTGGCCTCTCGACAACTCTACTTCGGAGGACGGACGCGGTCCGGAGAGGTGCCCCCCCGGATACCGCCGCGTCTCGGCCAAGGGTCTTCACTACGAACGAAGCGCCCCCAGAGGCGACCTCGCATCACCGGCGGGCCACTCGCGAGGTAAGCTCGGTCGTCATGCCTAGCGTGAAGGGCACGATCCTGGTTCCGCTGATCAAGGCCTTGCGCGCTCGCCGGGACGAGGCGCGAGCGGCGCTCCCGCCGGAGCTGCATCACTACCTCGACGAGCGCGTGCTGCTCACCGGTTGGTACCCGGAGCAAGATCACCTGGCGCTGTTACGGACGCTCGGGAAGCTGCTCTCGCTGACCAGCTACGTCACGATGGGCACCATCCTCGCGCAGTTCGAGCTCCGTGGCGTCTATCGCGCACAGCTGCACGAGGGGGATGCGATGCGCACCATTCGTGGGTTCACCCAGTTCTGGCCGATCAACCACGACACCGGGACGATCGAGGTCGTCGAGCGGAAGACCGGCGCGACGGTGATCCTCAGCGGCTACGTGATCGTCTCGCGCGAGATCTGCGAGATCGTCGGCGGATACGTCGGGGAGGCCGTGCGCATGGCGATCGGGCGGGCGCCGCACGTGTCACACGTACGGTGCCGGGCGAACCACGCGCCCACGTGCGTGTGGGAGCTCGAGCTCGGAAGCGGCTAGAAGCAGCCGGCGTTCGGGCCGTCGTCGCCGAAAGCGCTGCAGCCTGGCGCGCTGGTCGGCTCTGCGATGAAGCCGAGACCGAGCGAGACGGCGTTGCACTCGACGTTCGGATCCTGGAGGTTCGGCGCGCCGAGCACCACGTCGGCCGACTGCGTGAGCGTGTCGACGACCTGATCGTACGTCGCGTTGCCGGGGCAGATCCCATATCCGATGAGCCACGGCTTGAAGGCGGTCTGCAGCTCGTCGGTGTTCGTCGCGCCGGCGATCGTCCCCGACTCGGGGGAGAACGGGCGGAAGGTGATGATCCCCGACGCGAGCGGGATCTGCAGCAGACGCTTCACCCAAGGCATGGGGAGGACGAACTTCTCGGCGCCGAGATCGCCGCTCACCCACAGTCCGCCGGACATGTATCCCTTGGGGAACCGGACCTTCGCCACCGTCGTCGACGCCGATTCGGTGGAGCGCTGATCGATCGTCCAACCGCCGCCGCAACTGCCCTTCCCCAAGCCGACGTAGAGCGCTCCGGGCACGCTGCCATTGTCCGGTCCGCCAACGTTGTGGAGCTCGAGGAGCAGCGTCGCGAAGTGGTCGAGGTCGTAGTTGATCGCGTCCTCCGCGTCGGCCTTGAGCGACTTCACGACGGCCATCGCGTGCTGGCCGAAGTTGTTGTCGCGTCCGAGATCGCCGTCGCCGAGCACGGTCGTGCCCGAGCCTGCGCGACGCTTGCACTGCCCCTGGCTGGTCTTCGACATCTCCCGCGTCGTCGTGCGCCGGTCGAGATCGTAGCCGTACTGTCGCCACGCCTGCGGATCCGGCGCGCCGGTCACGCGATGGGTCAGCCCCAGCTGGAACTTGCGGACTGCGAACCACTGCGTCTTGCCCGACGTCGCCGTATTGGGCCGCGGCGGAGGCTGGGCGCCAGGCACCGGAGGCGGATCGGTCGGTGTGCCCGTCGGCGAGCTGGTCGGCGTACTCGTGGCCGTGCCAGTGGGCGACGGGGTCGCGCCGTCGCTCCCCGCATCGTTCGCCGACAATACTTGTCCGCCACACGCCATCGTCGTCGTCACCGCAAGAGTTACAAGAAAGCGCATGCGGAGAAGGTAGCTCAGAGCAGGCCTCAGAGCATGGTCGTCAGCTCGTAGCCTTTCGCCGTCACGAAGATGGTGTGCTCGAACTGTGCGGAGAGCGAACCGTCCGCGGTCACGACCGTCCAGCCGTCGTCGAGGAAGCGCACGCCGGATCCGCCGAGGTTGATCATCGGCTCGACGGTGATCGCCATCCCCGCACGCAGGCGCGCCCCTGCGCCGCGCACGCCGAAGTGCGAGACGTGCGGCTCCGCGTGCATCTTGCGCCCGATGCCGTGCCCACCGAGCTCGCGCACCACGCTGCACCCTTCCTTGCGCGCGAGCTCGTCGATCGCCGCGCCGATGTCGCCGAGGCGCGCTCCCTCGCGGATGACGGCGATCCCTGCGTCGCGGCACCGTCGCGCGACGTCGGCGACGTGCCGCGCCTCCGCCGAGGGAGCGCCGACGAAGAACGTCTCGGAGCAGTCGCCGTGGAACCCCTCGAAGCGCGTGGTGACGTCGACGTTGATGATGTCCCCCTCGCGGAGCACGCGCGCCCCGGGGATGCCGTGGCACACGACCTCGTTCACGCTCGTGCACACCGCGGCTGGGAACCCGTGGTAGCCGAGCTGTGCGGGCGCGCCGCCGCGCTCCGCGGTGTCGCGCCGGACGAAGCGATCGATGTCCGCGGTGGTGATCCCGGGAGCGATGAAGTCGCGTACCGCGGCGAGCGTCTCCGCCGCGACGCGGCCGGCACGTCGCATCGCAGCGAGCTCTCGCGCCGAGAGGATGTCGAAGGCCACGGCGTGAACCTGCGATCTCTCGCACGGGCGATCCAATACCTCTTCGATCTCGCCGAATCGATCGCGCCGAACACGCGCGCTATGCTCTCTCGGTGAGCCTCGCGCAGATCCGCTACTTCATCGCCGTCGCCGAGGAGGCGCACGTCGGGCGCGCCGCGCGTCGACTGCACATCGCGCAGCCCCCGCTCAGCCGCCAGATCCGCGCGCTCGAGGACGAGCTCGGCACAGAGCTCTTCGACCGCACGCCCCGCGGCATGCGCCTCCGCACCGAAGGCGAGACCTTCCTCGGCCACGCGCGCAAGATCGTCGCCGAGGTCGACGCCGCGTGCGCCGCGGTCAAGCCACCGGGTGCTCGACGCGACCCGAGCGCGTGAGCAGCGTCGTCACGGCTTCGAGGATCGGGCGCCCCTCGTGGAGCACGAGGTACACCTGCTCGGTGATCGGCATCTCCACGTTCAGCTTCTTGGCGAGCGCGTGGGCCGCGGCGCTCGTGTAGTACCCCTCCGCGACGGAGCGCTGCTCCGCGAGGTACTTCTTCGGATCGAGGCCGAGGGCCACCTTGAGGCCGAGCGTGCGGTTGCGCGAGAGGCTCCCATTGCACGTGAGGAACAGATCGCCCGCGCCGGCCATGCCGAGGAACGTGAGCGGGTTGCCGCCGAGGGCGACGCCGAGGCGCGTGATCTCGGCGAGCCCGCGCGTGACCAGCGCGGCGCGCGCGTTGCGACCGAAGCGCAGCCCGTCGCACGCACCGGCGGCGACCGCGATGACGTTCTTCACGGCCCCGCCGACCTCGACGCCGATCGGATCGTCGCTCGTGTAGATGCGGAACATCGGTGAGTGGAGGATCTGCGAGACGGTCAGCTGCGTCTGCTTGCTCGTCGACGCGACGGTCACGTCCGTCGGCAGACCGCGCGCGACCTCGGCGGCGAAGCTCGGTCCCGAGACGAACGCGATGCGCCCGCGATCGACGTCGGGGAGCGCCTCCGCGAGGACGTCGTTCAACAATAGCAGCGTCGACTCCTCGATCCCCTTCGACGCGCAGGCGATCGGCGCGCGCTCCCCTACGTACGGGCGCATCAGCTCAGCGACCTTCCGCACGTGCTGCGCGGGCGGCACCATCACGATCAGCTCGGCGCCCGCGAGCGCCTCGCCGATGTCGGTCGTCGCGCGCAGGTTCGAGGGGAGCTTCGCCCCCTTGAGGAACAGCGAGTTCGCGTGCTGCGCGTTGATCTCGTCGACCACCTCGCGCTCGCGGGCCCAGATCGTCACCTCGTGATCGATCCGCGCGCAGTGCGCGGCGATCGCGGTACCCCAAGCGCCCGCGCCGATGACACCGACCTTCGCGCCGATCTTCGCGCTGAGCTTCGACATGGAACGCGAGCTTACAGCGTCAGAAGACGCCGCCGCACACGCTCGGGGTGCCGCTGCCGCCGCAGGTCTCACCGGACTTGCAAACGCCGCAGTCGAGGAGGCCGCCGCAGCCGTCGGCCACGGGGCCGCAGTAGCAACGCGAGGGCGCCGGGTTCGAGGAGTTGCACGCAGCGAGACCCGAGGCCGCAGCGAGCTCGTTGCAGGTCTTCGGCGTGCAGGTGTTCGCGCACTTGCCGCAGTCGACGAGGCCGCCGCAGCCGTCGCCGTGCAGACCGCAGGCCTGCCCGAGCTGCGTGCAGTCCTTCGGGGTGCAGGTGCCCGCGTCGAGCGCGACGCACCTGCTCGGGATTCCGACGCACGCCTGGCCCGGGGGACAGACGCCGCAGCTGAGCGATCCGCCGCAGCCGTCTCCCTGGAGACCGCACGTCGCGCCGATGATCGCGCACGTCTTCTGTGTGCAGCTGCCGCCACACCTGCTCGGGACGCCGCCGCCGCCACAGGTCTGCGGAGGGACGCACGGACCGCAGTTGAGGACGCCGCCGCAGCCGTCGCCGATGGGACCGCAGGTCGCGCCCGCCTGAGCACAGGTGCGCGTGACGCAGGTCGGTGCGCCGCACTGGTTCGGGACACCGCCGCCGCCGCAGGTCGCAGGAGCGACGCAGTTGCCGCAGTCGACGGTGCCGCCGCAGCCGTTGCCCTGGATGCCGCACGTCGCGCCGAGCTGGGTGCAGCTCTTCGCGGTGCACGTTCCGGAGCCGCACGTGTTCGGGACGCCGCCGCCGCCGCAGGTCTGCGTGCCGCTACAGGTGCCGCAGTCGATGGTGCCGCCGCAGCCGTTGCCGACCGTGCCGCAGTTCGCGCCGAGGGCCGCGCAGTCCTTCACGGTGCAGGTCGGCGTGCCGCAGATGCTCGACTGACCGCCGGCTCCGCAGCTCGCGGGAGCGACGCAGGTGCCGCAGCTCTGCGTGCCGCCGCAGCCGTCGGCGACGGTGCCGCAGTTCGCGGACTGCTCGCCGCACGAGAGGCGATCGCAGGAGCTGCCGCAGACGTTGGCGGTGCCACCGCCGCCGCAGCTCTCCGGCGCGAGGCAGGTGCCGCACGTGAGGATGGCGCCGCAGCCGTCGCCGATCTGGCCGCAGTTCTTCCCCTGCAGCGCGCAGGTCGTCGCGGTGCAGGTGGGGATCGGCTTCGTCTCGTCGCTGATGCACGACGAGGCGTCGAAGATCATGAACTCGAGGATCTTCTCCTGCGCGGAGAGCGGGCCGTACGCGCACCCGTTGGTGAACGACTGGACGCAGGCCTTCTGGCCGGTGTCGAAGTCGATGACCATGCACTTGTCGCCGCTGCGGCAGTTCGCGTCCGCCGTGCACGCAGTCGCGCCGTTGTACGCGGCAAAGAAGCCGTCGACGTGGAAGTCGCTGAAGGCCACGCGCCCGCACTGCTTGTCGGCGGTGAGGCCGACGGGCGTGTTGAACGTGTAATGCTGGACGGTGCCCTTCGGTACGGCGGGATTGCCGCCGGTGCTCGTCTGCGAGTTCGAGTAGATCCAGCGCTGCGACGCGTACGACGCGGGCCACGGGGCCGAGGCGCCATAATCCGCGGTGACGACGTTGTCGATGTCGTGGCGCGAGTCACCGATCGAGACGGTGGTCGCGCCGATCCACTGCGAGAACGCGAGCCCCTTGGGGAACGCGGTGTCGATGACGCCGGTGAGCGCCTTCTGGTTCCCCGTCGGGCCGACAGCGGTCGGTCGCGGCTGCGCCACGTTCCACGGCGCGGTGGTGGAGAACGGCGAGTAGTTGTAGAGCCACCCGTAGTTCAGGTGGGTCATGAACAACCGCCCGCCGGCGTCGGCGTACGACTTGAGGTTCCCCTTCTCCTGGTTCGACTTCTGCGAAGCGAACTCGCGGGCCTCGCACCCGAAGAGCACGAGGTCGTAGGTCTTGAGGCGGTTCACGTCGCTCGTCAGATCGTTGGCGGTGAGACCGAGGCTCGTGCCGTCGTTGATGAAGACGCCGTTCGAGCGGTAGAGGTGGATGCGCCCCGTGCCCGACGAGTTGGTGAACTCGGCGGCGTCGACGCCGATCTTGCGTAGCACGCACTCGAGCGAGTCGACCGAGCCGGTCGACACCGCCATCTTGGGGATGCTCCCCTGGCTCTTGTTCTTGGGGAGGCTCGTCTCCGCCGAGCTGAGCGCGCGCGTGGTGCACGCCGTCATGCCGGTGATCGGGATGACCTTGCGCCACTTCCCGAGCTGGATGACGACGTTGTAGTTGATGCCCGAGGGAACGTTCGTGAGCGTGAACTTCCCGTCCGGACCCGTCCGCGCGGTGCGGAACGCGGTGTCCGACGTGGTGCCGCAGCGGTCGCACTGGAGCCCGTCGGGGATCGCCGCGATCGCGCCGGTCGGGATGTAGACGAGCGCGTTGTAGAGCGGCTCGATCCCGTTCGGCGCGTACACGGTGCCGGTGATCTTCGTCTGCGTGGTGGGCGTGCAGGCCGCGACGTTCGTGCACAACCCGGTGCAGGCAGGATCGCTGCCGCAGACGTTCGGCGCGGTGAGACCGCAGACCTGACCCGTGCCGCAGGTGCCGCACTGGATGATCTTCCCGCAGCCGTCGGCGAGCGCGCCGCAGTTCTTCCCCGAGAGCGCGCAGGTCGTCGGCGTACACGCCGGCTTGCCGCACTGGCTCGCGATGCCGCCGCCGCCGCAGGAGAAGCCGTTCGCGGTGTCACACGTGCCGCAGTCGATCGTGGTGCCGCAGCCGTCGCTCTGGATGCCGCAGTTCGCGTTCAGATCGGTGCAGCTCTTCTTCACGCACGTCGAGCCGCAGACGTTCGGGACGATTGCGCCGCAGGCCTGGCCGACGGGACAGTCGGCGATGCAGGCTCCCGTGCCCTTGCACGCCTTTGGATCGCCGACGTCGCACGCCGAGCCGTCGGAGCAGCGGCCGCACGTGAGGAGACCGTTGCACCCGTCGGAGATCGGGCCGCAGGTCTTCGCCTGCGCCGCGCAGGTCGTCTTCGTGCACGCGGGCTTGCCGCACAGATTCGAGGTGCCGCCGCCGCCGCAGCTCTCGCCGAGCGTGATGTCGCACGTGCCGCACACGATCGTGCCGCCGCAACCGTTGCCGTGGGTGCCGCAGTTCGCGGGGAACGGCGAGATGTCCGCGCAGGTCTTCGCGGTGCAGGCCGCGTCGACGACGCCACAGCGGTTCGGGCCGCCGCCGCCGCAGGTCTCGCCGGCACCGCTGCAGAGACCGCAGTCGATCGTCGCGCCGCAGCCATTCGCCTGCGTGCCGCAGTTCGCGTTGAGGGCAGCGCAGTCCTTCGGCGTGCACGGCGGCTTGCCGCACTTGTTCGCGACGCCGCCGCCGCCGCACGACTCGCCGATCGCGCCGTTGCAGGTGCCGCACTGGAGCGCGCCCCCGCAGCCGTCGCTGATCGGACCGCAGTTCGCGCCTTGCGCGGTGCACGTCGTGGCGGTGCAGCCTGCGTCGGAGACGACGATCGCGCCGCACTTGTTGGTGCCGCCGAGGCCGCACTGCTCGCCGGTCGGGCAGGTGCCGCAGTCGATCGTCGCGCCGCAGCCGTCACCCTGGACGCCGCATCCGGCGCCGATCGCAGCGCACGTCGTCTTCGTGCACGGCCTTTTCTCGCAAATCGCGGGGATGCCGACGCAGGTCTCGTCGTTCGCGCAGACGCCGCATTCGACCGTGCCGCCGCAGCCGTCGAGGGCCTGCCCGCAGGTCTGACCGAGGTCGGTGCACGTCTTCGGCGTGCAGCCTCCGCCCTCGTTGCCGACGTCGACGACGAACACGGGCGCATCGGTGCCGGTGCTCGTGTCCGAGATCGACGCGTCGTCGCCGACGCCGCCGTCGCCCGGAAGCGGCAAGGTGCCCTCTTCGCCTGCGGCGCACGCAACGAGCCCCACGGCGGCCACCACGAAAGCCGCGAATTTCCCCTTCGACATGTCCTGCTCGCCTCCGCGCGAAGCCGCGCACTCTACGGGAGTATTGCCCAAGCGCAACGCCGACGAGCAGCCAAGCCCAGGCAGAGCAGGACAAAGCCGAGCGATCCACCCGCGGGCGCACCGACCGGCCCCGTCGCGCACCCGCCCGAATCCTCGGTCGGACCCGCCGGCCGCGTGCACTTCCCGTCGCCGCCGCAGACGTACCCGACCGCGCAGTCCTCGCTGAGGGTGCACGTCTCGATGCACTTGCCCGCGCGGCAGCGGGTCGCGTCGCACGCGATCTGCTTGCCGTCCGGTTGGACCACGGTGGTGCCGTCGTCGCTGCACTTGTTCGCGGTCGGGGTGCAGCTGCCGGCTTCACAGTCGTAGCCGGCCGCGCACTCGCTCGGCGTCGTGCACGTCGTGCGGCATGCCTTGGTCGACGCGTCGCATGCATAACCTCCGCATGAAGTCGCCGCGGCCTCGGTGCAGCTCCCGCTCCCGTTGCAATAGGCAGGGGGTGTCGAGGTCCCCGCTTCGCACTTCGGCTCGCGGCACTTCGTCTCGGCGCCGGGACGCCCCGCGCAGCTCGCCCGATCGATGCCATCGCACGCCGCGGACGCGCAGACGTTGGCCGCGTCGGCCGTGCACGCCGTCCTGCCCGTGTGCGGCGCCCCCTTCACCGGCGAGCAGGTGCCGACGGAGCCGGTGACGTCGCACGCCTCGCACTGGCCGCCGCACGCTCGATCGCAGCACACGCCGTCGGCGCAGACGCCCGTGCCGCACTCGGCGTCGGCCTTGCACTCGATGCCCGCAGCCTTCGCGCACGTGCCCTTCTTCTTCGCGGTGTTGCACGCGAGCCCCGCCGCGCAGACCTGGGTGGTGCAGCAGACGCCGTCGGTGCAGTACGCGCCGGTCGGGCAGCTCGACACGTCCGTGCACGCGTCGCCGAGGGACTTCGTCGCGCCGGGCACGCACGCGCCGGCGCTGCAGACAAAGCCGCTCGCGCAATGCGTGTCGGTCGTGCAGTTCGTACGGCACGCCGACGCGTCGCACGCATAGGGCGAGCAGGACGAGGACGCGGGTGAGCCGCAGGCGCCGAGGCCGTTGCAGGTCGCAGCGGGCGAGAAGGTCGATCCGACGCACGCAGCGGCGCGACACGCGACCTCGGCAGCGACGAACCCCTCGCACGCGAGCGCGCTCGTCCCGTTGCACGCGCGCGCCAGGCAGGCGTCGACCCCGCCGGTTCCGCACGCAGCGCGTCCACCCCGAGGTGCGCCGACGACTGCGGTGCACGTTCCGCTCGTTCCGACGCCGTTGCACGCCTCGCACTGCCCCACGCACGTTCGATCGCAGCAGACGCCGTCGACGCAGAACCCGCTCCCGCACTCGCCCGCGCTCGTGCAGGACGAGCCGGGGAGCTTCGCGCAGTACCCCTTCTTGCCGACGGTGGCGCACGAGCTACCGGGAGCGCACGACGACGTGGAACAGCAGACGTTGTCGGTGCAGAACGTGCCGGCGGGGCACCCTGCGGTCGTGGTGCACGAGGAGCCGATCGTCGGCCCGCTGCCCGTCGTGCAGACGCCGGTCTGACAAACGAAGCCGGGCGCGCAGTCGGCCTCGCCGGCGCACGTCGACTTGCACGCGTTGGTCCCGCACACGTACGTGCCGCACTTCTTCGGCACGTCGTTGCACCCGCCGCTGCCGTCGCACTGGCTCGCGCGCGTCTCCTCGGGGCCGCCCGGCGCGGTCGGGTTGCACGTGTTCGCGCTGCAGGGCGTCACGTTCGGCGGGTAGTGGCAGGCGAGCGTATCGCCGCCGTTGCACTGGAACCCGCAGGTGGAGCCGAGACCGAAGCCCGCGCACGCGGTGCGCGCACCGACCGGCGCCCCGAACGTCGCAGAGCAGGTCCCCTTCACGGTGCCGTCGCAGCGCGCGCACTGATCGCCGCATGCGCCGTTGCAGCAGTACCCGTCGACGCAGTTGCTGGTGGTGCATTGGTTACCGGCGGTGCACGCGATGCCCTGCGCCTTCTTCGCGACGCAGACGTTGCCGGCGCAGTAGTAGGTCGGATCGCACTGCGCGTCGGTGGTGCAGCTCGTCGCGCACGCGCCGGCACCGTTGCACGCGTAGGGCGCGCACGTCGGCCGTGCGCCGACGGGCTTGCCGGTCACGTTGGTGCACGTCCCGAGCGAGCCCGCGACGTTGCACGCCTGACACTGCCCCGAGCAAGCGATCGCGCAGCACACGCCATCCGCGACGACGCCCGACGCGCAATCTCCAGCGGTGGCCTCGGTGTCGCCGAGCTGCCCTTCGGCGAAGAGCGCGATCGTCGTCGAGCCCGAGTAATTGGGCGCGCCGAGGTTCCCGCCGACGCCGAGGATCTGGCCGGTCGAGAGCGTGCCGAACGCGAGGTTTCGCAGGCTCGCCGGGTAATCGCCGGCTGGCCTCCACGTCCCGGCGCTCGGATCGAACACCTCGCTCTTTTCCGTCCCCCCGCCCAGCTCCGGCGTGTTGACCGCACCGGCCGCGAAGAGGACGCGGCCGCTCGGGAGTCGCGCTCCGATCCCATGTCCCCTCGCCGTGGCGAGCGATCCGGTCGCGGTCCACGTGCCGAGCGTGGGATCGTAGATCTCGGCAGTGCTCGAGTACGACGGGTTCTCGAAGCCACCCGCGACGAGGACCTTGCCGTTCGCGAGCGTGACGCAGAGTGCTCCGGAACGCCTCACGCCGAGCGCGCCGGTCGCGGCGAACGTCGCGCCGTCGTAGAGCTCGGCGGTGGTGGTGCCGCCGCCGGCGATGAGGACCTTGCCGTTCGCGAGGCGGACCGCGCAGTGGGTGCTCCGCGCGACGAGCATCGAGCCGGTGGTGGTGAAGGTGCCCGCGGTCGGATCGTAGAGCTGCGCCGTCGACATGCTGACGGCGGGAGATCCGGCGCTCCCACCAGCGACCAGCACCCTGCCGTTCGTGAGCAGGGTCGCGCTCGCGTTGGAGCGCGCGCCCATCGAGCCCTTCGTCGTCCAGGTAGAGGTCTCCGGATCGAAGACCGACGCCGAGCCGGTGTAGTTCGATATCGAGGTCAGGTATCCGCCCGCGACGAGCACCGTGCCGTTCGCCAGCGCCACCATGAGGTGCCCCGATTGCAGCCCCTTCGGGTAGGCCGACGCGGGGCTCACGTCGGTGAGCGTCTTCGTCACGCTGTCGTACAGCTCGGCGGTCGTCGCGGTCCCAGAGCCCGCGACGATGAGCGCTTTCGTGCCGAGCGTCACGAGCTCGGGAGACGAGCGCGCGTTGCCCATCGTCTTCTGGAAGGTCCAACCGGGATCGACGACGAACGGCGCCTCGAGGTCGTGGCTGTCGAGGGACACGACGAGCACGTGCTCGTCACCGTCGGCGAGCAACGCCACCGTCGCATCGCGGCGGATCCCGTCGGCGTCCACCGCGAACACGGGATCGCTCGAGATGCGCGTACGACCGGCCGCATCGAGCGCCTCGACGACCCCGTCACGCAGCCGCAGCGACGCGACCTTCTTCCCGTGGCGGATCCGGTAGCGCGCGACGAACCGCGGCATCGGCCGACGAACGATCCTCAGCTCCTCGAGGCCCGAGCTCGTCGCGATGGTCACGACGTCGACGGCGTCGAACGCGTCTCGATACACGAGCGCGTGCTCGACCTGCTCTGCGTGCGCCGAACGCGCACCTTCGGGGACGATCGCCAGCCCGAGCTCCGGATCGTCGTGGAGGGAGAGCGACGCGACGCCGTCTGCGTCGAGTCCGAGACCGACGTCGACCGCTCCGAGCGCGTCGACGTACGCCCCGTGTCGGGTGGCGAAGCGGTCGCTGCGACGCTCGAGGGCGTGTGCTGCGCCGAGTCGGGCGCGGAACGTAGAGACCGAGCGGACGATCGCGAGGGCATCGAGCGCGCTCGCCGCCGACGAGGCGACGGACGGCGACGCAGACGCGTCCCACGTATCGGACGCGTCGACGTTCCCGGAGCTCGAGGTCGCGGGACCGCTGCAACCAAGCAGCGTGAGAGCCAGGATCGAGCCGCGCCGCATCGCCGAGAGCGTGGGCGCACCGGCGCGAAGGGTCAAGGCGGAGCTAGGCGTGGATCCACACGACGGTGCCCGTCAAAGCCTTCATCACGCCGTGCCACCCCGTCGGCAGCGCCGGCAACGTGTAGGCGAAGAGCCATCTCGCATCGAGCGGCGCGAGGTTGATGCACCCGTGGGAGCGCGGCTGCCCGAACTGATCGTGCCAGTACGCGGCGTGGAGCGCGTAGCCGTCCTTGAAGTACTGGATGTACGGCACGTCGCGGAGCTCGAACTCCGCCTCCGGCTGGTTCGAGTCCATCGTGGACGCGACGTGCTTCGTGTGGACGCGGAAGATGCCGCGCGGCGTGACGTACGGATTGTCCTTCGGTGACGCGAGGCCGCCGGCGCCGGTCGAGACGAACGTCACGTACGCAGGGTTCTCGCCGTCGACCGCGAGGAGCGTCTGCTTGGTGAGGTTCACCTCCATCCAACGCTCCCCCTCCTTGCCCCATTTCGGCATCTTCTTGATGGGGTCGATGCGGACCACGTCCTTCTCGGCGACGTAGCTCCCGTCGGTGAGCTCCATGTACTTCTCGCCGGCGACGATGCGCTGCTTCTTCGCTGCCTCGTACGCGGTGCGCCACGGAAGATCCGACTTCGGCTCCATGCGGTGGCCGTCGAAGGTGTACGAGCTCGCGCCTTCCTTTCGGACCATCACGATCGGGAGCGCGAGCTTCTTCCCGCCGTACGACGACGGGCCGGTGCCGAGCTCGTAGCCGTGGAACGACGTACCGCGCACGAGCCGCACGCGATCGGCGGGCATCACGAGCAGATCGGTGGTCAACAGATAGCGGCGCTCACCGACCTGGTGGGTCCCGACGAAGGAGACGCCGAGCCGCTTCTTCGGGCGCGCCGCGTCGAGCGGGATGCACCCCTTGGACTTGGGATCGCACGACGTGCCGCCATCGTAGCCGGTGCGCTGCGACCACGCGAGACCGGAGAGGTTCGGCACGAAGCCGCCGCTCTCGAGGAAGCTCGGGAGCGGATCGTCGGCGTTGTCGGTCGCCCACGGTGCGAGCACGCCGGGCGCGGGCTCCTTCGGGAACTTGCCGCCGGGCATCGACGAGAGCTGCGGATAGGCCCCCTCCTTCGCCTCTTCGGCCTCGGCGCCGTCGATGGTGCGGAAGTGGTGCTCCCAGTCGGGCTCGAATTGCTTCGCCTCGTCCTTGGTCGGGACGCGCGTGTAGAACGGCGCGCCCTGGTTCCGCACGACCGCGTAGCCGTAGGGCAGCCCAGCGGTCAGATCGGGGCGACGCCACGACGCCTTCACGACCGGATCGTCGAGCTTGGCCGTCGCCTCTCGCCCCATGCACACGAAGCCTGCGGGCTCGATCGGAACCCACCCCCCGGGACAACCGTTCTTGGTGTTCACCCCGCCGCGCGTCTCGACGATCGCGCCGGCGCGCAGGTACCCGAGCTTCTTCGACGAGCTCGAGGGCTGCTCGTAGACGAACGCCTCCATCGTGCGGGCCGCGATCTTGGATTTCTCCGCTGTGGGCGCGACCGCCGGCTCGTAGTCGTCGCCGACGCCGGCTTCGGCTGCGACGCCATCGGCGCTGACGCCCGTGGTGGCCGTAGAACGACCGCAACCTCCCGTCACGACCAACGTCGCGAGAGCCCAGCGCATCGACCTATCCACCCACTTACGCATCCATGCTCCGAGAGACGCTCCGTGGCATGCCACAGGCGAACGCGCGGAGACAAGAAACGCGGTAGTCTCCGGCCGCTTTGGACAAACCGCTGCAAAAAGACGGGTCAGAGTCGAGCGCAGAACAGCCGCCGTCGTCCGCTTCGGCGGGAGGGACGGAGCACCCGGGGGAGCACCCGCGCGGGCTCTACACGCTGTTCGGGGCCGAGGCCTGGGAGCGCTTCTCGTACTACGGGATGCGCGCGCTCCTCGTCCTCTACATGGTCAACCACCTCAAGTTCGACCGGAAGGCCGCGCTCGGGGTGTACGCGCTCTACACCGGCCTGGTGTACCTCACGCCGATCGTCGGCGGGTACCTGGCGGACAAGATCCTCGGTCGACGCAAGGCCGTCCTGATCGGCGGCATCGTGATGGCGCTCGGCCATCTCGCGATGGCGTTCGAGCCGCTGCTCTATCTCGCGCTCGGTCTGCTCATCGTCGGCAACGGCTTCTTCAAGCCGAACATCTCGACGATGGTCGGCGGGCTCTACCGCGAGGGCGACGCGCGCCGCGATCAGGGCTTCACGATCTTCTACATGG
>JBKJQC010001256.1:0-3515 GCA_046593995.1 Polyangiales bacterium | reverse complement strand
CGTGGGCGAAGCGCGCCGGATCGTGTTTGCCGAAGAGCGCACGCGCCGTCTCGTCGCCCCACGGGACCGAGGCGAACTCGAGGTCGGTTCCCTGCGTGACGTCGGATCCATAGAGTGTCGATAGATTGAACACGGCTGCGTGCGCGATGGCGCACTTGAATCGATCGGTCTGCGTCGCGAGCCAGCACGTGAGGTACCCGCCGTACGACCCGCCGGTGATCGCCATCCGCGAGGGATCGACGTATCCGCGGGCGACGAGCGCGTCGGTCGCGCGGAGGACGTCCTCGGCCGGCTTGCCGCCCCAGTCGCCGAGGATCGCGCGCGCATACGCGTCGCCGAAGCTCGACGACCCGTGGAAGTTCACCATCGCGACGACGTAGCCCGCCGCCGCGACGACCTGCGCGCTCCAGCGGAAGTGCCAGGTGTCGCCGAAGACGCCGTACGGTCCGCCGTGGATCAGGTGCACCAGCGGCCACTTGCGCGAAGCGTCGAAGCCCGGCGGATGGAGCACGAACATCTGCACGCGATGCGACTCTCCGGGAGCGCCGGCGCCATCGATCTCCACGTCCTCCACCGCCGACATCGCGAGCTCCGACATGAGCGCGTCGTTGAATCCCGAGACCTTCTCCGTCTTCGCGAATCCTCGTCGGTAGATGTGCACCTCGGGGGGCGCGCCGAGGCTCTGGAACTGCGTCCACACCGCGCCGTCGTCGGTCACGCTCACGCCGTGGAGCGTCCCCTCGCGGGTGAGGAGCCGTGGCGAGTCGGGCGCCGAGAGTGAGAGTTCGAAGAGCACCGAACGCGCGCGATCCTCCACGGTGCCGATCAGCGTGGTCGCGTCCGCCCACGCCCACTCGGACGGCGAGCGATCCCAATTCTCGGTGACCACGCGCTGAGTGCCCTGCACGCGATCGATCAGCACGAGACGCACGCGGTCGCCGTAGTAGTCGGTGCGACGCTGGCCGAAGACGATGTGCTTCCCGTCCGGCGAATACCGCGGGCGGACGTCGTCACCCGGGTTCTCGGCGGTGAGGCAGCGTACGTCCGAGCCCTCGACGTCCACTGCGTAGATCGCCCAACGCATCCGCTCGTGCGGCGAGCTCGAGCTGTTCGCGGCAAAGGCGATCTCGCGACCGTCGGGAGAGACGTCGTACTGGCCCGAGTCCTCCATCAGATCGAACCAGCGGTCGGAGTCCGGCGTCAGATCGCGGACCGCGCCCGTCTCGACGTCGACGACGAAGAGGTGTGGCACCTGGCCGTCGGTGAGCCAGCGGTCCCAGAACCGAAAGACGCGATCTTCGGTGACGTGCGCCTTCACCTTCTGCTTCTCGCGCGTCTCGAGGAGCGCACGGGTGCCCTCGAGCGTCATCGCGTCGCGGAGCAGGTTCGCGACGACGATCACGCGACGGCCGTCCGGGAGCCAGCGCGGATCGTCGCAGCCGAGCGGGAATTCCGTGAGCCGACGCGCTTCACCGCCAGCAAGCGACATCACGTGCAGCTGCGGCTTGCCGTGACCCGGCGACCCTGGCTTGCTCGGCTTGCGCACGAACGCGAGCTGCGTCTCGTCGGGCGAGATCGCCGGGGACGAGCTCGACGACTCCGGGTCGGTGAGCGCGATGGGCTTCTGGCCGCCGTCGACGAGTCGGTGGAGCACCTCGCGCCCCTCGTTCCTCTCGACGTCGAACGTCTTCACGCCGACGACCACCGTCTTCCCGGACGGTGACGCCACCGGGATTCCGACGCGCTGCAGCTTCCAGAGGTCCGCGGGAGTGATCGGCCGGTTCACGGGCGCGACGGTAACGACGAGCGCGAGCGGGCGTCGAGCGCGCGCGCCCTCTTGATAGAGACGTGCCATGGTCTCGGAGTGAGCGTCCTCCTCACGGCGGCGATCGTCTTCCTCGTGCTCGCGTTTCTCGGCCATCACGTCGTTTAAGGACGCGGGGCGCGCGCGCCACCTGCGGTCGTGGCGAGCATTCGCCGATGCTCGAGGGCTCCGCTTCTCCGACGAGCCGGGGCGCGGTCCGACGATCCGGGTGCGCACGGCGCATCGCGAGGGAGAGGTCGACGTAGCCATCCACCGCACCAAGCTCGGCCTCGGGGAGTGGTACTTCTGCGCGACGGCGCGGGGGCAACGGCGCCAAGGGCCGCTCGTCGCCTACCACCGCGCGTTCCCGCATCCCTCGCTCGTCGCGAGCTCGTTGCCGAGACACGACACCGGCGACGAAGCATTCGATCGGCACATCGCGCTCCGCGTCGCATTAGGACCCGCGAGCCGCGTGCTGGCGCCGAACCACATCTCGCGCGGCTACTGATCGTCGTCGCGCGTCCCGCGGAGGCCGAGCTCGCGGAGCTTCTGCTGCAGGCTCTGACGCGCGAGGCCGATCGCGGCGGCGGTGCGCGACACGTTGCCGCCGTGCTGCGCGAGCGCTTCGCCGAGCCACGTGCGCTCGAAGGTCTCGATGGCCCGCTGCTTCGCTTCGGCGAACGACGACGCCCCACGCGCGGCTCCCGCGATGAGCCCGAGATCGTGGGCCTCAACAGCGTCGCCCGCCGACAGCACCGCCGCCTGCTCGACGCTGTTGCGGAGCTCGCGGACGTTGCCCGGCCACGCATGACGCGACATCGCCGCGAGCGCTCCCTCGGTGAACGGCTTCGGCGCACGACCGATGCGCTCGGCGAGCTTCTTCGCGAAGAGCACGGCGAGCGTGGGAATGTCCTCCGGCCGATCGCGGAGCGGCGGGACCGTGATCTCGACGACGCGGAGCCGGTAGTAGAGGTCCTCGCGGAAGCGCCCCTTCTTCGCCTCGTTCGCGAGATCGCGGTGCGTCGCCGCGACCACCCGCGCGTCGGTGCGCATCGGGGTGGTGCTCCCGACGCGCTCGAACGTGCGCGCCTCGAGCACGCGCAGCACCTTGGCCTGGGTCGGTAGCGGCATGTCGCCGATCTCGTCGAGGAAGATGGTGCCCCCCTCCGCCGCCTCGAAGCGACCGACGCGCCGCGAGTCTGCGCCGGTGAAGGCCCCCTTCTCGTGTCCGAAGAGCTCGCTCTCGACGAGCTCGGACGAGATCGCCGCGCAGTTCACCGCCTGCAGCGGGCGCGTGCGTCGACCGCTCGCCTCGTGGAGCGCCTGCGCGACGAGCTCCTTCCCGGTGCCGCTCTCGCCGCGGATCAACACGAACAAATCGGTCTCGGCGACGCGCGCGATGGTGTCGAAGACGCGACGCATCGCGGGCCCCGAGCCGATCATCGCGCCCATGCCCTGCTCGCGCGCGACGCGCTCGAGGAGCAGCCGGTGCTCGCGCGCGAGGCGCGTCCGATCGAGCTCGCGCGCGACGACCATCCGCAGCTCGTCGTTGTCGAACGGCTTCGGCACGTAGTGGGCCGCGCCGGCGCGCATCGCGTCGACCGCGACCTTCTCGCTGCCATGCGCGGTGATCACGATCACCGGCACTTCGTCGCGGGCGCGCTTCGAGGCGGCGAGGACGTCGAGGCCGCTCCCTGACCGCCCGAGGGAG
>JBKJQC010000358.1:0-2998 GCA_046593995.1 Polyangiales bacterium | reverse complement strand
AGAAGCCCTGAACCGCCGGCGGTCCGCCGCCATTGGGGCGCTGGGACCTCTTGACCGAAGACTTGCTAAGTGACTACTTAGTAAGTACGGGATGACCACTTCAAAGAACCAGTTCGTCGGGCGCGCTCGCGAGCTCCAAGCCCTCGAGCGTCACTACGCAGGCCGTCGTTCGGCCATCGTGCCGGTCTACGGCCGGCGGCGCGTCGGCAAGACCGAGTTGCTCCTGCGCTTCATGGGGAAGAAGCCCGCGGTCTACTTCAGCGCGACGCAGAAGCTGAAGGGGCCGCAGCTCTCCGACTTCATGCGCGCCGCTGCGGCAGCGCTCGGCAACCCAGCCCTGGCCGAAGCGGCTCCCGCGAGTTGGGAGTCTGCGCTCCGCTTGGCGGTCTCAGCCTCACCGAGAGGCAAGAAGCTCGTCCTCGTCCTCGACGAGTTCCAGTGGCTCTGCGAGGCAAGCCCCGAGCTGCCTTCGGTGCTGCAGCGTTTGTGGGACCTCGAGTGGCAGCGGGGCAATCAGCTCCTCCTCGTCCTGTGCGGTTCGTTCATCGGCTTCATGGAGCGCGAGGTGCTCGGGGCTCGCTCGCCCCTCCACGGCCGGCGGAGCGCCGATCTGAAGCTCGAGCCGTTCGGGTTCCGCGAGGCCGCCGAGTTCCACCCCCGCTGGTCGCGTGAGGAACAGGCCCGCGCGCACTTCGTCTGCGGCGGCATCCCGGCCTATCTCCAGCGCTTCGATGCGCGGCGATCGATGTTGCAGAACCTTGCGCAACAGTTCTTCGAGATCGACGCGTTCTTCCAGCGAGAACCGGAGTTCCTCCTGCGCGAAGAGCTCGCCGAGATCCGCCAAGCTTCCAGCATTCTCGAGGCGGTCGCCCTGGGCAGACGCGCCCAGGGAGACATTGCGCGCGTCGTCGGCCTCTCGACGAGCGCCCTCGCGCCGCACCTCAAGAACCTCGTGGGGCTCGGGTACCTGGAGCGCGTCGCGCCGCTGTCTCCTCGTCCTTCACCGCGCACGGCGGTGGTCTACCGCGTCGCCGATCCGCTGCTCCGTTTCTGGTTCCGCTTCGTCGAGCCCAACGTCAGCCAGGCGCGCCGCCTGACCGCCGATCGTGCGGTCGAGCAGCTCGTGCTCCCTCAGTGGGAGGCCTTCTGTGGCGACGGATTCGAGCGTCTCTGTCGCGAGGCGCTCCCGCGCGTGTACGACGCAGAGGGGGTCTCCGCGCGGTTCGACGTCGGTGAGTACTGGGATCGCGAAACGCAGATCGACGTCGTCGGACTGCGCGCGGATCGCTGGGTCGACCTGGGCGAGTGCAAGTGGGCGGAGAGAGCTTCGCTCGCCGACGCCGCGGCCGAGCTGCGCGTACGGGCTGCGAGGTACCCCTCCGAGGGCCGCACCGTGCACTCGAGGTTGTTCGTCCGAAAGGCCCGCCGCACCTCACGCGAAGGCTTCACGGTTCACACGCTCGCCGATCTCTATGCGTGACCGGGCCCCTGGCCCCGTCGGGCGCGAGCGCCGAGAGTGGCAGCTAGCGTTCGTCGGGGTCGACGCGACGAGCGCAGGGGGCGGCATCGCGTCCGACACCGTCGGCTCGGACGTCGCCCGACACCCGATCGACAGCCCGCTCGCCAGCATCGCCACCGCAAGCGTGTGCTCGTGCCGGCGCTTCATCGGGACACGATGGCACCGCACGCAACCTCGTTCAAGACGCGTGATCCGCGGAACTTCCCCCGCGCCCGCCGGCGGTCCGCCGGCGGTCCGCCGCCCTCGCCGGCGAAGCTCCGCCATCTCTCCGCGATTTCGATGCGTCGCAGCGTGGCTGCGATCTTGCGAAGCGTGCGGTCTCCATGGCGAAGACCGACCGCGCGTTCCGGGCGCTCGCCCGAGCATCCCCGCGATCGATCCTCGCGCTGCTGCGGCTCTCGCTTCCGCATCTGGTTCGTGTGGACGACAGCGAAGTCGTCGCGCTCGACGATCCACATCTCGACCTTCCACCGCACCCGCGCGAAGCCGACTGGGTGGCGAAAGCGGGGGCGGACGACATCTTTCACGTCGAGGCGCAGGGGTACCGCGACGCAGCATTCGCCGATCGCATCTTCGTCTACCACCTGGCCTTCGCGCTGCGGCACCCGGGCCGTCGCGTCCGCACGTTCGCGGTGTGGATGCGAAAGCCTCCGCGTGCGCAGCGACTGTCGAGAATCCGACGGGGCGGTGTGTCGATCGAGATCGCCACGATCGTTCTCTCCGAGCTCTCCGCATCGCTCTTGCTCTCATGCGCAGAGACGGCGTGCTTCGCGATGGCGGCGGCGCCCGACGGCATGACGGTGGACGAGCTCTGCGACATGGTCGTTCGCGCACTGGGTCGTCCGGGAGCGAACGCGCAGGAGCGAGCGATGGCGGGCGTGGCAGCGATTGCCGCCGGGCGTTACGATGCGCTGAAGAGCGCGATGGAGCGAGCAAAGATGGAGCCGATCATCATCGAGGAGTTCGTCGACTACGGGTACGACCTGGGTCTCGCCGAAGGCATGCAGAGGGGGCGTGAGAAGGGCATCGAAGAGGGTCGTGAGAGGGGTATCGAAGAAGGGCGCGAGAAGGGCCGCGTTGCGGAGGCCGTCTCCGCGCTCGTCGCGGTGCTCTCCGCCCGCGCCCTCGTGCTCACAGCGGTCTACGAGGAGCGCGTCCGGGCATGCACCGATCCCGCACGACTCGAGGCTTGGATTCGACGCGCAGCGGTCGCGACCTCGATCGACGAGGTGTTCGTCGACGGCTAGCGCCGGCTCTCGATGCCATCTCGCGTGTGCGTGATGGACGCGCCAGCAAGGGCCACATAGAACCCTCTTCGTGCTCACGCCGGACGTGCGCTTCGAGGGTTGGTCGCCGACCGACTGGTCGCGCTTTCTCTCCATCTTCAAGGCGCCGCCCGTCGATGCGATCGACGCCTCGGACGCGCGCGGGGGGCTGATCGTCGTCCACGACGGCGGGCGGATCCGCAAGGCGCTGCAC
>JBKJQC010000211.1:0-6096 GCA_046593995.1 Polyangiales bacterium | reverse complement strand
GTTGTAGCGGACCGTCGACACCTTGAACCGAGGAATCGACGTGGCCGAGCGGGTCTCGGTATTCGCCTGTTCCGTATTGACGCAGACACGGCTGCGGCCAGCATGGCGCGATGCCGTACGTCCATCACACCGTCCTGCACTTCGTGCTCGGGCTGGCGATCCTCCCGCCGATCTTCGGAGCGCTCGCGTGGCGTCGCGGGGACGGGGCTTGGTCGCTCGAGCTTCGGCTCGTGATGTACCTGATCGTGGCGTTCGCGATGGTGACGAGTACCTCGGGTCTCTTCTCGGCGGGACACGTGATCGCCGGGGGGATGGCGGCAGCGAAGGTGGAGCTCCACCGCAACCTGGCCCTCGGCGCGACGGTCGTTTGGGCGTTGCTCGGTGGAGCAACCTGGTGGGTCGCGCGAACGGGCGACCCGCGCAACTACAAGAGGCTGACGGTCGCGTCCGCCGGCGCCGCAGCCTTCGTCTCGTTCGCGGCGCACTTCGGCGGCGACATGCTGCATCCCGGTCTCGCCCCCTGGGCGAGCGCGCCGCACTCGCATCGGCCCGCGAGCGAAGTGATCCCGGCGGTGCCCTCGCAGAGCGGCAGCTCGGGGCCGTCGCCCTCGATGCCCTCGATGCCTGCCGCGGCCCACGGCGACGCCCACGCGCATTGATGCGGGCATCAACTACACGTGACCGACGGGGTGACGGTGGAAAACGTGCACGGCGGACTAGCGCCGTGTCCGTTTCGGTCACTCGACACGTCGTCGTCGACATGTGAGATCACGGGGATCATGTTCGCGCGCCCTCGCCTCCCCGCTGTCTCGCCGCTCGCTGGCGTCGCCCTCGCCGTCGCCGCAACTCTTCTCGCGTGTTCGTCGAAGGAGCCGACCAACGTCGCCGAGGATGCGGCAGCTGCAGAGGACGCCGTCGTCGCGCCGCTCGAGTATCCACCCGGTCCCTACGGCCTCAAGGTCGGCAACGTCTACCCGAACTTCGCCTTCAAGGGCTATCGCGATGGCACCGGGGAATGGACCGACATCACGATGCTCGACTACTACGATCCCGACGGCTCACGCGGGATCAACGGCATCTATTTGGTAGTTTCGGCGCAGTGGTGTCCCCCCTGTCGCGAGGAAGCCAAGATGCTCCCGGGGATGTACACATCGCTGTACAAGCCGCGCGGGGCGCGCTTCCTGACGACGATGATCGAGGACACGAGCAGGAACCCGGCGACGCAGAAGACCGTCGATCAGTGGCTGACCGCGTACCGCCTCAACTTCGACATCGCGCTCGACGACGGACAGGAGACCCTTCCCCAAGAGGGGAGCGTCGGCCTCCCCTACAACTACGTGATCAACCCCCGGGACATGCGCGTCTTCCGCATCGTCCAAGGGGTGAACCCGGAAGCGACGACGATCACGCCGCTCAGCGTCCTACTGAGGAACAACGGCGCGCCACCGATCGTCTCGAGCGACGGCGGGGTGACCGACGCGGTCACGGACTGACCGCGTCAGCCGTGAACACGCGACACACCGCGAAACGGCACGAACCTTGATGAGCGCCCCTTCCGAGAGCGGCGTCTTCCCGCTCCAGGAGGTCTCTCATCATGCGTCGTTCCGTTGCTTCCTTGTTCGTGCTCGCCGTGCTGACGCAGGCGGTGACCGCGGAGGCCGGGGTCGTCTCCGACGAGAACGGCAAGTCGGGACTCGCTGGCAACTGGACGGCCTCGAACGACGGCACCGCGCGATTCGATGGAGTCGTCGACGTGTACCCCGCGCAGTGGTCGATCGCGCCGGGCGATGCCCTGAAGCTCAAGGTTCGGTCGACGACCGGCTACACGGTGCGAGTCATGCGGCTCGGCTGGTACGGCGGCGCAGGCGCCCGCGAAATCAAGACCGTCGCCGGTCAAGCCGCGTCACCCCAGCCGTACCCCACGGCGGACGCGAAGTTCGGAATGGCGGAAGCGCGATGGTCCGATTCGGTGACGATCGCGACGGATGCCACGTGGACGACGGGCCTGTACGTTGCGCGGATCGAAGCGGAGGGAGGCAAGCAGGCCGTCACCTTCTTCACGGTCCGCGACGACGGCATGACTGCGAAGCAGCCGATCCTCGTCGTCGTAGGGCTCGCGACGCACGCGGTCTACAACGCCTGGCCCGGGCCGGAACGAGGCGGCAAGAGCCTGTACGGATTCAACTCGAGCCCCGTCCACCCGACGGAATCGATCGGCGAGCTCGCGCAAGCGGTCAAGGTATCGCTCGATCGACCTTTCCTCGTCGGAGGGGGAATGGCCGACGTGGGCGGGTACGAATATCCGTTCATCCGATGGCTGGAAAAGAACGGCTACGAAGTAGCCTATTGCACCGACGAAGATCTCGACCGCGATCCGGCGATCGCGATGGGACGAAAGGTCATCACCTTCTCGGGGCACGAGGAATACACCAGCCGACCGATGTACGACGCCGCGCTGGCCGCGCGTGACGCAGGGGCGAACTTCCTGTTCCTGAGCGGGGACACCTGGAGCTGGCAGGTCCGCTTCGAGCCCGGCAACGGCGGCCCGCGCAATACGATCGTCGGCTACAAGGAGAGCTGGGTTCGCGATCCGATGCAGAGGGAGGCGTATTCGCTCCAGACCGCTGGCAAAATCGAGGAGGCGAAAGCGAAGTACCGTCTCGTGTCGCGAGGCTGGAAGAACCTCCAGTATGACCCTGCAGCTGGCATCGACGAGCGCCGGCCGGGCATGCTGCTCACGGGGGTACAGTCGGCAGGCATCATCCGCGACGCAGCCGGGAGCCCGATGCACGGCGGCCTGTATCCCTGGGCAGACTTCGTGGTCACCGACCCTACCTTCTGGTTCTTCGAAGGCACCGGTCTGAAGGCCGGCGACAAGATCGCGAACGTCTTCGGCTACGAGGTCGATTCGACCTTGGCGAGCAACTCGGAGTTCGACAAGTTCCGGCCCACGGGTCAGCGAGTCCTCGGTGCGATCAAGCAGGTGTCCGATGGAAAGATCAAAGGGTCAGCGGCCTTCTATCGCACGAGCTCGGGCGCCGAGGTGATCGCCATCGGTGCAATCTTCACCTCTTGGGCGCTCGATGATTGGGCGGCGAAGGCGGGCGGATTCTCGGGCACCGTCGATGCTCGCTACGACACGATGATCCGCAACGCACTCACCCGCTGGTCGGGCGCGACGGTGCCCCCTCCTCCTCCGCCAGCGCCGGACGCGGGGACCTTCGACGCGGGTCAAGAGGAGCAGCCCGATCCCGTCGAGAAGGACGGCGGCACATTCGTCGAAACTGGACCTGTGACCGGCCCCGGCGACAGCGGTGGGACGGCAGGCGGCAGCGACACAGCGGGAGCCGGCGGTGCGCCCCCCGCGGGCGGAAATGTCGGCGGCGACGGAGGAGGCTGCACGCTCCACGGTGGCACGACGACCTCGCTCGGCTCGATCGCGCTCGCAGTGCTCGTCGGGACGCTCACCGTGCGTCGACGACGTCACCGGCGCTCGTGCCCGAGCCTTTGAAAGACGACGCCCCCGCTATCCATGGGATGGCGGGGGCGCCGGGAAACCCGACAACCCGACTTCTGTCAGCGTCGCGCGGGCGGCTGCCCGCAGTGACGCATCGGCGGAGTTCCGCAGTGGCGCACGCTCGTCTTGATGGCGGCGCGCACCTCGAGGTTCTTCACCTTGTTCTTACGGAGTGCTTTCACCGATTCCTCGCGGTTCAACGGCAACAATCGGGGTTGCCGCAGAAACCGCCGCAGAACTTGCACTGGGTCTCACGGATTCGGATGCGGAACTTCATCGTCGTACCTCCAAGTCGAACTGTAACACCACTCGCGCGGAATGCGCGTGGAGCGCTCACGTGCAAACTGAAGGCCGTCGCCTGTCAGGCACGGTCAGGCCCGTGACCGGCGCAGCCACAAACGCGGAAACACCGCAGCCGCTGCGAGCGCGCCCACGCCGTACGTCACGGCGGTCACCGTGATCGCGACGTCGAAGCGCCCACCCGCGCGTGCGAGGAGTGGCCCGGCGAGCAACGCACCGCCCGCCCATGTGACCGAGCTGGTCACCATCCCAAGCGATGCGATCGTGTGGCCGTCGCTGCCGTGGGCGACCTCCTGATAGAACGCCTGGAGAAGCGGCATGGCCACGCTCATCAGTGTGTGACGCGCAAGAAATGCGAGCGCAGCGAACGTGACGGAGGTCGTCCGCGCGAGCTCGACGAAGAGTGGAAGCGCCATCAGCTGCAGCACGACGACGGTGCGCACGAGGCCGAACCGCCGGACCATGACGGGGGCGGCCGCGTACCCCACGACGCCGAACGCCATGCTCGCCGCGTAGACCCACGCGATTCGGTCCATGGACAGTCCGAACGTGGTCTTGAAGTAGAGCTGCAGGAAAGGCAGCGTGATTCCTCCGCCGAACGCGAGGAGTCCCAGGAAGGCCACACAGACCGCGATGATGCGGGGCGACGACCAGCCGGCGACCGTCCGTATGGCGTGCGCAGCCGGCACGCGGGCGAACAACGTGGCCGCAGCGACGCTGGCGACGACGCCCGCGGCAAGGACGCATCGCTGGCCGTGAACGTCGCGGCCGACGGCCACGACGAGAAGGGTGATCACCAACGCTGCGAGGAGACCGGACAGGGGTGAGATCATCAAGGCATTGCCGGCGAAGACGGAGACGCGCTCCTCCGGGGTGGTGAGTGCCTTCAAGATCGGCGGCGTGACCGTGGTTGCCAGCTGGATGCCGAAGCCGGCGATGGCAGCGCCGACGAAGACCGAGCGTGCGCCCGTCGCCGTCGCTTGCACCCCGAAGCCGAGGGCCTGCGCGGCGGCGCATACGATGAATAGAACACGCGGCGTCAGACGCGGCGCGAACGCAAGGCCGGCGAGTCCCGACATGACGCCGGCGATGGCGCCGGCGCTCTGCACCGCCGGAATGCTCTCGGCTCGGAACCCGATCTCGAGGAGGAATGGATTCCGGGTGACGACGAAGATCTGTTGGCCGGTCCCGAGAAGAAGCATCGCCGCCAGCAAGATCTGCACGCCGCGCGCAGAGCGCCGCAGGTCACGCACGATCTGGAGCACGGGACGGCGCGTATCATGGATGGGCGCCTCGCACACCGTGACCTGCTCGGTCACTCGCCGCGGCAGCGTGCGACGGGCATCCTCTCGGGGTGGCCGCGCCGGTGGATGTGGTCGTCGTGGGAGCGGGGCCGGCAGGGGCGGTCGCCGCTGCGCAACTGTCGAGCGCCGGCCTCTCCGTGGTGTTGTTGGAGGCGGGTCCGAAGGCGGCGGCTGGCGAGCTTCCAGACACCGACGAAAAGACCTGGCGGTACACGTCGACGGGCGCCTTCGCGTGGCCGCGCGTGCGCGCGTTCGGCGGTCGGTGTCTTCTCTGGGGGGGGTGGTCGTACCGCTTCCCCCCGCACGTGTTCGCGAGCCCGGAGTGGTCGACTTGGGTCCACGCAGCGTCGGGCGCGGGCTCGTCGATCATCTGATCGCGGGGTACATCCTGCTCGAGCCATACGCCGCGCCGAGCGCGGCAGGTCGTGGTCCCTTCCCAGGGGCGGCGCTCGTCGAGCGGTTCGTCAACGTCGGCTCGGACTCGGCGCGTTCCTACCGGGGTGGGTTCACCATCGAGCTCGACGGACCACACCCGGTGTCGGCGATGGATCCATCACAGCGCGCGACCCTCGGTGTATCGCGTCGCGCGGCCGCGGCGACGAGCTACACACTCGTGCACGCCATCGGGGAGAGCTTCCCGACGCCGAAGCGGTACGTGGCGCTCACGACGGCATCGCATGACGCGCTCGGTCGTGCGATCCCAGCGATCCACCTTGCTGCCACCCGAGACGATCGCGCGCTCGCGAAGGACATGAGACGTGCCTGCGTCTCCGTGGCGGACGCCATCGCCGTACCGGGCTCGCAGCTCGTTCCCACGCACGACCCGCTCGATCCGAGCGAGGTCGGCCACGAGGCCGGCACCTGCCGCATGGGACGCGATCCGGCCGCGACGTGCGATGTCGAAGGACGCGTGCGCGGCACGACGAATGTCTGGGTGGCGGACTCCGGGGCTCTTCCGACCGCGGGCGATCGTCA
>JBKJQC010001243.1:0-6530 GCA_046593995.1 Polyangiales bacterium | reverse complement strand
GTGCAGCGCGGGGTGCGCGGCGAGCCAGGTGGGGATGGTGACGATGCGCGTACGGACGCCGTCGATCCAGATCTCGACCGGCTCTCCGCTCGCGTTGTCCACGTGCAGCGCGGGGTGCGCGGCGAGCCAGGTGGGGATGGTGACGAGCGGCGCGAGGAGGAGCCCGATCAGCGCCGCGGTCGCCGCGCCGGGAATCCCGCGACGAAACCCTGCGATACCCGGTGAGACGAGGAGGACGACCCCGAGGCCGCCGAACGCGGCGGGGGGGATCCGCCGGAAGACGACCCCGAGCGCAAGGACGAGCGCGGCTGCACAAAGCAGCGCCATCGCCAGCAGTCGTCCTCTTGCCACGCCGAGTCCCACGGAGAATGGACGCTCGGGAGCCCCGGGCGTCGCCACGGTCGCGCTCGATTGGACCGCTTCCCGGGTTTCAGCATCGGTGTCGACACCTACGTGCACCGGGCGCCTGCGCCCCGGTCGCGTTACAGTGGGGAAGCCATGGTCCTGCTCTTCGCGATCCTGGGTCTCGGTGTCTTGATGGCGGTGCACGAGGCAGGGCACTTCCTCCTCGCGCGCATCTTCAAGATGCGGGTGATCAAGTACTCGATCGGCTTCGGTCCGGTCCTCTGGTCGAAGAAGCCGAAAGGCTCGGACACGACCTACCAGATCGCGCTGCTCCCGTTCCTCGCCTACGTACAAATCGCGGGCATGAACCCCCACGAAGAGATCGATCCGCACGACAAGGGCTCGTACGCGAACGCGTCGTGGCTCGGCCGGTTCCTCACCATCGTCGCGGGCCCGCTTGCGAACTACCTGCTCGCGGCGGTCGCGTTCTTCTTCCTCGTCCTCGCCATGGGCCGGCCCGACATCGACGGCCTCAAGGTCGGACTCGTCGACCCCAAGGGCTCCGCCTTCGTGGCGCAGGTGCAGCCGGGCGACGAGGTGAAGACGGTCGCCGGCAAGTCCGTGAAGGACTGGAACGAGATGCGGAACGAGATCCAGGCCAACAAGGGCAAGGAGATCGATCTCGTCGTGCAGCGCGGGGCTGACGCGGTCACGTTGAAGGTGACGCCGAACGCCGAGAACGGACGCATCGGGATCGGCCCGAAGGAAGTGCGCCGCAGCGTCTCGATCGTCGAGGCCGCGAAGGAAGCGACGATCGAGCCGCCGAAGATCGCGGTCGCGATGGTCATCGGCCTCGGACGCGTCATCACCCGCAAGGACAAGGCGGAGCTGCGTGGACCGGTCGGGATCGTCAACGAGGCCGCGGGGCAGATCAAGAAGGGCTGGGAGTTCGGCGTCGAGTTCTTCGTGATCCTCTCGATCTACATCTGCGTCTTCAACCTGATCCCGTTCCCCGCGCTCGACGGCGGCCGCCTCGCGTTCCTCCTCTACGAGTTCGTCGCGCGGAAGCGCCCCGACGCGAAGATCGAAGCGCGCGTCCACATGGTCGGGCTGCTCGCGCTCCTCACGCTGTTCATCCCGCTCTTCTTCTTCGAGATCTGGCAGAGCGTGGCCCGCCTGTTCGTCCGCGGGTGAGCGGCGCTCGGAGGGTCACGCATCCCGCTTGACGGGCAGGGAAGAGAGCGCGTCCCTCAGCAGGCTGCGATCGATCAGCACCACCGTGCCGACGAACACCGCGAGCGAGAGCGCGATGGCGGCGATCAACGTCGGCACCGTGGTCGCCCAAGGCGCGAATCCGAAGTGCGCGACGACCGCGAGCACGAAGGTCGCCGCGATCGCCGCGCGCAGCCGAGGCCAGAAGTGCGCCTCCGGGATCACCCGACGGACGACCACCATCACCGCGATGTTCCCTCCGAGGACGTGCACGCAGTACGCGATGGCGAAGGCGAGCAGCGTTCGCCACTTCAGCATCACCAACGACACGATCGTCCAGTTTGCCGCCATCCAGTAGACGGAGAGCCGCGAGATGATCCCCGGCTTACCGCTCGCATCGAGCGCAGCGGCGACGACCGGCGCGAGGAAACCCACCGAGATGGCGGCCGAGTAGACGTAGAGCGCGGGGAGCGCGGGCAGCCACTTCGGGTCGTACACCACCACGATCAGGTTCGGTGCGAGCCCGAACATCAGGCCGACGAAGAAGAGGGTGACGGTCCCGCAGATCTGCACCGACCGCTCGAGCGTGTCGGCGAAGTGCCGGCGATCGTTCTGCATGCGGCTGTAGAGCGGGAACGTCACGCGCCCGATGATCTCGACGAGCTGCAGCGGAAAGTACGCGGTGGTCTGCGCCCAGTTGTTGAGGCCGAGGCGGTGACGACCGAGCACCGACCCCGCGTAGATCGGGGTGACCGCCGAGTTGCCGAACCCGACGATGGTGCGCATCTGGTAGGCGAGGCCGAACTTGACGATCGGCCGGAGCTGCTCGCGATCGAGCACGAGCTTGGGGAGGAAAGGGCGCAACGCATACGCGAGCACCAGCCCGACCGTCCCCTCGATGAGCACCGCACCGAGCAGCGATGCCACCCCGAACCGCATGCGTGCGAGGACGATCGCCGCGAGCCAGAAGCTGACGTGCGAGAAGAAGTCGATGACCGAGAGGCGCCCGTACTGGAGGTTGCGCTCGAGGTAGATCGACGAGGGCACGCGGATCACGGTGAGGAGCAGCGTCACCGACAACGCGCGCAGGAGCCACGTGGCCTCCTTCGGCAGATCCGGCCAGACGTGCACGATGACGCCGGCGGCGAGCCAGACGGCCACGATGACAGCGCTGGCGAGCAGGACCTGCAACCAGAAGACGCTCGACATCTGGCGATGGGTCGGCTCCTCCTTGCTCTGGACCAAGGCCGCGCCGAGACCGGCGTCCCCGAACAGCGCGAAGAACGAGAGCGCGAACTGCACGATGGCGAACGCGCCGAAGTCCGACGGCTCCAGCAGTCGCGCGAGATACACGGTGCCGCCCAGCACGACGAACTGGAGGATCACGGTCCGTCCGATGAGCACGAAGACCCCGAGCTTCGCGCGCTTCTGGAGCGCGGCGCGCTCGGCCGCGCGACCTTCGTCTTCGAGCTTCGTCGTGGGATGCGGATCGCCGGCGAGCACCGCGGCAGACGCGCTCGTCGTTTCGTCCTCGGCCGCGTCGCTCTTCGGCGCGGCGCTTTCCGCCCCGCCGCCCCCTTTCGCGCCTCTCTCGAGCGCGACGGCCGCGCTCGAATCGGCTTCGTCGGGAGTGACGGACATCGGGAAGGCGGAACGTGCCACGCGAGGTGGCGTCGATCAACAGCCGCCCACTCCTCAATCCTTGGAGACTTCGATCACGCAGTCGTCGCCGACCATGAGCGAGATCGCGTGGTGGCGGGAGCCGCCCGGGCGGACGACGACGCGTCGGCCGAGGAGCGAGTCCTCGAGCCGCGGCAGATCCGACACGTCGGCCCCCTCGAGGAGCACCGAGTGCTCGACGCACGAGCGCGTGATCTTCGAGCCGTCGCCGATCGAGGTGAAGGGACCGATCTTGCTGTCGGTGATGGTGACGCCCTCGCCGATCACGACCGGTCCGCGGATCGTCGAGCGCACGACGCGCGAGCCCTTGCCGACCTTCACGCGGCCCGAGAGCTTCGACTCCGCGTCGATCTCGCCGGCGAGCTCGTGGACGAGCCAGTCGTCGAGCACGGTGTCGTTGGCGAGGAGCATGTCGTCCTTCTTGCCGGTGTCGAGCCACCACGCGGTGAGGCGCGTGAACTTCACCTTGCCGGACAGCTCGATCATCTTGGAGATCGCGTCCGTGATCTCGAGCTCGCCGCGCGCGGACGGCTTGATCTTCGAGATGGCGTCGAAGATCGAGTTGCGGAAGAGATAGATGCCGACGAGCGCGAGGTTCGACTTCGGGTCCTTCGGCTTCTCCACCAGCGCGACGACGTTCCCCTGCGCGTCGACCTCCGCCACGCCGAACGACGAGGGGTTCGGCACCTCTTTGAGCATGACCCATCCGGAGAGGCTCTTGTCGGCTTGGAAGCCGTCGACCATCTCCTTGATGCCCATGCCGACGAGGTTGTCCCCGAGGTACATGACGAAGTCCGACTCGCCGATGAACTCCTTCGCGGTGGCGACGGCGTGCGCGAGGCCAGCGGGGCGATCCTGCGGGATGTACGTGAGCTTCGCGCCGAACATCGAGCCGTCGCCGAGCGCCTTCTTGATCTCGTTGCCCGTCTCGGGCGCGATGATCACGCCGATGTCGGTGACGCCGGCGGCCGCGAGGTTGTCGATCACGTAGAAGAGAACGGGGCGGTTCGCGACGGGCACGAGCTGCTTCGCTCCCGTGTACGTCAGCGGACGCAGCCGCGTGCCCGAGCCACCAGCGAGTACGAGTCCCTTCATGATCAATCCTCAGAGGTCGATGGGTCGATGGGTCGATGGGTGGTGAGACGAGAGGAGAGCGCGGCGAGAGGCTTCGTTTCGACCTATCGACCTATCGACCCATCGACCTTCACCCGAGGCCGAGGCGTTCTCGGCGGTAGTTGCCGGAGGTGATGCGGTCGCACCACGCGCGGTGCTCGAGGTACCAGACGATCGTCTTGCGGATGCCGTCCTCGAACTTCGTCTGCGGCTGCCAACCGAGCGTGCGCCCGATCTTCGCCGGATCGATCGCGTAGCGACGATCGTGCCCGGGGCGATCCTTCACGTAGGTGACGAGCTCTTCGCGCCGCTTCGCCGCCGGCCGCAGCTCGTCGAGGATCGCGCAGATCGTCTTCACGATGTGGATGTTGGTCCGCTCGTTGTGGCCGCCGATGCAATAGATCTCCCCCGGCGTGCCGGTGCGGGCGACCAGCTCGAGTGCCTTGCAGTGGTCCTCCACGTAGAGCCAGTCGCGGACGTTGAGACCGTCGCCGTAGACCGGGAGCGGCTTCCCTTCGAGCGCGTTGAGCGTCACCAGGGGGATCAGCTTCTCGGGGAACTGGTAGGGCCCGTAGTTGTTCGAGCAGTTCGTCGTGATCGTCGGCAGCCCGTAGGTGTGGTGCCACGCGCGCGCGAGGTGATCGGCGCTCGCTTTGCTCGCGGCATAGGGGGAGTTCGGCTGGTACTGCGAGTCCTCGGTGAAGTAGCCGGTGTCGCCGAGCGATCCGAAGACTTCGTCCGTCGAGACGTGCACGAAGCGGAACGCCGCCGTCGCCTCGGCGCCGAGCTGCGACCAGAACGCGCGCGCGCCGTTCAGGAGCTCGAAGGTGCCCTGCACGTTGGTGCGGACGAACTCCCCCGGACCGTCGATCGAGCGGTCGACGTGCGACTCCGCAGCGAGGTTGAAGACGACCTCCGGCTTTGCGGTGTCGTAGACGCTGCGTACGACCGCAGCGTCGCAGATGTCTCCCTGGACGAAGTGGAACCGCGGGTTGCCTTCGAGCGCGCTCAGGTTGTCGAGATTGCCGGCGTAGGTGAGCCGATCGAGCACGGTGACCTGTGCCGTGGGGTCACTCCCGAGGAGGTGATGCACGAGGTTCGAGCCGATGAATCCCGCGCCACCCGTCACGACGTACGACTTCGCCATCAACTGCTCCGCACGAGCTTCCACGAAACCGCGCCTGGAATCCGGCGGTCCGCTTCTTAGCACGTCCTCTGCCAAGGCGTCCTCGGCGGCCCCTGCGCCGGCGTGCCTACTCGACGACGGTAGCCTCACGTGCGGCGCGGAGCGCCTCGAGCCACGCCATTCCATGGCGTTCGTCGGGCTCGAGGTACGCCGACTCCGACCACTCGTTCCACGCGTTGATGAAGACGAAGCGCTCGTTCTCGGGGCCGCGCTGGACCTTCTCGAGTAGGCGCTTCATGTAGCGTCCGAACTTCTCGGGCGACGCCCCGGAGTAGACCGTCGCGCGGTTCTGATAGCGGGCGGTGTTGTCCCAGTCGACGAACCCACCTTGGAAGACGGGCAGGCGGCCGTCGGGCGTCCAGCGGATGATCTCTTCCCAGACGGCGTCGTAGTCGATGAGGTTCGGCCTCGCCAACGCCCGCGAGGCGACGTCGCGCGGACGCTCCGGGAGGAGGCTGCTCGCGCGGGTGGCCGCGGGCAGCCACCATTCGCGCGTCGCTGGGGTGGCAGCGACGTTGCCGCTGCGCGTGGCCGCGAACGGCTGGAACAACATCGCCGCGTCGAAGTGACGCAGGATCTCCCAAGGGGGGAATTCGTACTGGACGACGCTGACGAAGAAGAGCCCGGGCAGCCCGTAGTCGCGCGTGGCGCGCGTCTTGAAGTAGTCGAACATCGCGTCGATCTGCGGGATCTTGAGCGCCCGGTAGATCATGAACACCGGCTTGCCGTCGACGCGCAGCGCGCGCTCGTCGAGCCAATACTTGATCAGCGCGTCGAAATGACGGCCCCAGCTCTCGACGGTCGGCGGGTGCGTCTGCGCGATCAGGATGTGGTGGTCCAGCCCGTCCCAGCGGCGGGACCATGTCTCGTTCGCCCAGGTGAGGCAGAACTGGATGTCGATGTCCTTGTTCTTCAGGAGCTGATCGGTCGGCGCGTTCAGCAGCGGCTTGCCGTCGAACCAGTAGTGGTAATGGGAGAACGCATCGACCCCGTG
>JBKJQC010001239.1:0-38300 GCA_046593995.1 Polyangiales bacterium | reverse complement strand
GCTCGCGCTGTCGTCGGCGCAGGGGTCTTTCGTGCTCCCCGCGCAGCGACCGGCGCGCATCGTCCTCGTCAGCGGCGGCAGCGGCATCACTCCGGTGATGTCGATGCTCCGGACGCTCCTCGACGAAGGGTACGCGGGCGAGATCACCTTCCTCCATTACGCGCGCTCCGCCGCGGAGCAGATCTACGCGGCCGAGCTCGCCGCGATCTCCGCGAAGAACGTGCGCGTCCTTCGCGGCTACGACGACGGCGCGGGTGAGCTCGGGGGAGCGTTTCGGAGCGAGCACCTCGGCGCGCTCGACCTCGCGAACGCCGAGACGTTCCTCTGCGGCCCCGAGCCGATGATGGCGGCGGTTCGCATCTCGTTCGCGAAGCTCGGCATCGCCGGGAAGAAGCTGCACGAGGAGCAGTTCACCGGCGCACCGCTCGTCGCCCGCTCGAACGCGCAAGGCGCGACGATCAACTTCCTCCGCAGCAACGTGCGCAAGGCGTCCGGCGGCAAGACGCTGCTCGAGACCGCCGAAGCCGCGGGCCTGGACCCCGAGCACGGCTGCCGCCGCGGGATCTGCCACGGCTGCACGAAGCGAAAGGTCGCCGGCACCATCCGCGACCTGCGCACCGGCGCGCTCTCGGACGCGCGCGACCAAGACATCCAGCTCTGCGTCAGCGAAGCCTGCGGCGACGTGACGATCGACCTCTGAACGCGAGTCCGTTCCGCGTCCACGAGCTTGCGAGTGAACCCACCTTTCTCTCGGAGAAGCCCCATGCCCCACGCCTATTCTCACCTCAGCCCCGCGCAGATCGACGACTTCGGTCGCGAGCTCGACGCCATCCGCAGCCGCGTCCTCGCCGACGTCGGCGAGCGCGACGCGACGTACATCCGCAAGGTGGTCCGCGTGCAGCGCACCCTCGCCATCGGCGGACGCGCGCTGATGTACGCGTGGGCCGTCCCGCCGCTGTGGGCGCTCGGCGTCGCGTCGCTCGGTGTCGCGAAGATCCTCGACAACATGGAGATCGGCCACAACGTCATGCACGGTCAGTACGACTGGATGAAAGATCCGACGCTCGACGGCAAGACGTTCGAGTGGGACACGGCATGCCCGAACCAGGAGTGGCGCCACTCGCACAACTATCTGCACCACACGCATACGAACGTGGTCGGCCTCGATCGTGACGTCGGCTACAGCCTCCTGCGTGTCACCGAGGAGCAGCCGTGGAAGCCGGTCTACCTCGGGAACCCGATCTACGCGGCGCTCCTGATGCTGAACTTCCAGTGGGGCGTCGCGCTGCACGACCTCGAGGTGGATCGCGTCTGGTCCGGCGAGAAGCCGTGGGCCGAGACGAAGAAGACGGCGCTCTCCATCTTCCGCAAGGGTCGGGGACAGCTCCTCAAGGACTACGTCCTCTTCCCGCTCCTCGGCGGTCCGCTCTTCATCCCGATCTTCGTCGGCAACGCGATCGCGAACCTGATGCGCAACATCTGGACGTTCGTGATCATCTTCTGCGGCCACTTCCCCGAGGGCGTGGCGACCTTCCGCCTCGAGGACGTGAAGAACGAGACGCGCGGCATGTGGTACGTGCGCCAGCTCTTGGGATCCGCCAACATCGAGGGCGGGAAGCTCTTCCACGTGATGTCGGGGAATCTGAGTCACCAGATCGAGCACCACCTGTTCCCCGATCTGCCCGCGCATCGCTACGCGGAGATCGGCGTCGAGGTCCGCGCGCTCTGCGAGAAGTACGCGCTCCCGTACAACAGCGGCTCGCTCGCGAGGCAGTTCGGCAGCGTGGTGAAGCGCCTCTGCCAGCTTGCCCTGCCGACGCGCACGAAGCTCGCAACGGCTTGATCAGCGGAGCTTCGCGAGCTCTGCGCGCAAGCGCGCGACTTCGTCTTCGAGCTCCGCGGCGCGCTGCGACTCCTGATTGGCGCGTTGGGCTTCTTGCTCCGCGCGTTGGGCTTCTTGCTCGGCGCGCTGCGACTCGCGATAAGCGCGCTCCGTCTGTGCGGCGCCCTCTTCCAAGATGGGTGAGCCGTCGTCGCGGATCCACCGCAGCCACGGGGCCTCGACGCCGTGGCAAGTCCCGGGCACCACACCGACGAACAGGCCGAGCGGCGCGCACCAGTAGTAGCCGCGCGCATCCGGCTTCTGTGGTCGATAGCGACGCGCCGCCGGATCGAGCTCGAACACGTCGAGCCGCGCGGAGAACGGATCGTAGATCACGTACGTGAGCACGTGGACGAGGCGCGCGTAGATGTCCATCTTCACGCCGCGGTCGACGCGCTCGGTCGTCTCCGACACGAGCTCGACGACGACGTCTGGCGTGCGACCGTTCTCTTCCCAGACGACCCAGCGCTTACGTTCACGGCGCTCGGCGTCGAGCACCACGAAGACGTCGGGGCAGCGGAACTCGCGGTTCAGCGCCTGGGTCGGGCTGTAATACAGCGCCATGTCGGCGGCGATGTGGACGTCCTGCCGATCGCGCCACTCGAAGTCGAGCGAGTCGGCGAGTAGGATCATCTGCCGTTGGTGTCTCCAGCTGTCCATCGGCTCGTCGTCGTCGAAAGGGAGGTCGTCCCCTCGCGGCGGCGGCTTGATCGAGACCGACATGGATCGAGGATTCATGAGGGCACCGCGCTCTGCAAGGTGAGCGTTGCCCGTTGCTCGGCGCGTGCCAGCGCGGCCGTGCGCCGAAACACCGAGAACCATGCCGATCCCGAGCCGGCGGATGACGCCAGCCCGCCGGCGCCGCCGGCGGATCCTCAGCCCGCGTCGGCGCAGGGCTGCGGGTTCGACACCTTCTGTGTCAAATCGTCGGGGCAAGGCTCGAGCTCCACCCCCGGACTGCGCGAGCCGAGGAACCACACCTTGCGCACGCCGCCTTCGCGCGTGATCGCGCACCCCGTCGTCCCGAGCGATGCACAGGTGCCATGGCCGTGGCTCTGCGCCGCGCACGCAAGGGGGACCTCGGTGCCGAATCGCACGCACCCGCGCGCCTCGTCGTAGATCATTCCGGTCTGCGCGCAGCACAGACCCTCGCCGCGGCACGCGCCGTCACGCAACACACAAGTCGACGCGGCGCTCGGCGAGTCCGACGAAGCGTCGATGGCGGGCGACGTCGTCGTGCTCGACGCGCAACCACAGATCACAACCAACGGGAGGAGCAGACGCATCCCTCGATCATGCCACGCGGCTACTTCAGCTTCCCGTACGACAGCGCGTCGAAGGCGCGGCTCGCGGCGCGATCGAGCTCGATCGTCACCGGCAACGGGCCTTCGAGATCGATCGGCCCCGGCTTGAACGGGACCTCGAGCTTCGCGACCAATGCGCGGTCTTCCCACTCGACGACGATCTGCGTGCGCGCCCATTGATCGGCTGCGACGCGCAACGTGCGTCCGCTCACCTTCGCGCCGCCGAGCGGCACCTTGAAGATGGTCTGCTCCTTTCGTCGCAAGAGCAGGGCGTCGCCCTCGAGGACCAAGGTCCCGCGCGTGAGCTTCTTCTCCCAGCGACGGCGCTCGAGGAACCACGTCGCGATGCCTGCCAAGGGCGCGATCGCGGCGACGCTCCAACGTCGTGTCGCGGCACCCGCGCCGAGGAACGCTGAAACGACGAGCGCCGCGGAGAAGACCGCGGCGCCCTTCGCACGTCGTCGTTCGCTCGAGAGGACGAACGTCCCGAGGGAAGTCATCGGTCATCAGTCATCAGTCATCAGTCGAGAGGTCGTCTCTCGTCGGACTGACGACTGACGACTGACGACCGACGACTGGCTTCAGGCCTTGGCTGCGCCCTGCGCCTGCTGCTGCAGCTGCTGGAGGATCTTCGAGATGCCCTGCGCGCGCTCCTGCGCGAACGCCTTCACCTGCGCGTTCTCCGCGCGCACGAGCGTGTTGAGGAACTTCGTGACCTTCTCGATCTGGCGCGACTGCCAGAGGCACTCGAAGTAGTTGTTCGCGAGGCGCACGTCCGTGAGCATCTTGCTCTCGTGCGGGCGGAGGACCTTCTCGACCTCGTCGAGACGCCCCTGCTGTCCGTAGATCGCGGAGAGCGAGAGGAGCGCCATCGGATCGTTCGCATCGCGCTCGACGGCCTTCTTCGCGAAGACGAGCGCCTTGTCGCGGGTCGCCTCTTCGTTCACGTAGAAGCCCTGGAGCGCGATGTACGGCGCGGCGAACTTCTTGTTCTTCTCCTGGTTCGCGAGCTCTTCGATGAGCTTCTCGGCCGCAGCTTCGCCGCCGCCGTGCTCCTTCACCGTGGCGTAGAGGCCGATCCACGCGTCGAGGAAGTTGCCGGCGAGGTCGATCGCCTTGACGAGCGTGTCCTTGACCTTCTCCGGCTCGTTCTTCTGCTCGTAGACCTTGGCGAGGTGGATCATCGGGATGGGCGAGTCCTTCGCGAGGTTCGCCGCGCCCTTGAGGGTGCCTTCTGCCTTGTCGAACTTCTTCAGGTTCGTCTGGACGACGCCGAGCGCGAGCCAGTCGTCCGCGTCACCGCCGCGCGCAACGAGCTTGCCGATGACCTGCTCGGCCTTCTCGAACCGCTCGTGCTTCATCAGCTCCTGCGCGTAGACGCGGGTGCGGTTCGTGTCCGTCGGGTCCTGCTTGTACATCGTCTCGAGGCCGCTCAGCAGGTCCTCGAGGCCGATGAGAACGGGGCGTCCCTCTTGATCCTGCACCTGCACGGCCGGGCCGTTGAAGCCGAGCAACTTCCACATCTGCTCGTTCGTCAGGGCCATCGGGCCCTCGGCGATCGGCTTCGGCAGCGCCTCGCCGTCGGCGCCGATCGGGATGAGGATCATCGCGCCGGGGGGCAGCTGTCCGTTCGGGAACGCGGTCGGCGGCGCGAGGATCGCAGCGCCCGAAGGCTTGAAGCCTTCGCCAGCAAGGAGCCCACCACCGTTCTCGTTGTTCTCGGCCATACGTGATCTCCTGGCAACCGCTTCGTGTTCTTCCGTGACGCCCGCACGCCCGCACGCCCGCGCTCTCGCGCGGCTCCGGGGGAGCGGGAACCTAGCAATGAAATCCCGCGAGCGCGAGACGTGCGCTCAGGGCTTTTTCGGCGCCAGCGGCCCGACGGGGGCAGCGGGTTTCGGCGGCGTTGGCGCTTTCGGGGCCGCGCCGGGTGCAGCGGGACCTTTCGGTGCGGGGGGCTTCGGTGCGGCGCCCGGGCCGGGCTTGGGCGCCGGGGGCGGGGCGATGGGCGCGAGCGCGGGTGTGACCCCGGCGATCGTGAGCTGCACGTTCCCCTTGGCCTTCGGGTCCCACGTCGCGGTCTCGGCCACGTTGCCGGTGTGTGCGAAGCGGACGAGGAGCGACACGATCGCGTTCGCCCGCGTCTCGGCCAATTTGATCGACGCCTCCCCCTTGCCCTCGGGCTTCACGGCGACACGCACGCGCGCGCCGGGGTGCTCGAGGATCCATTTCGCGACCGCGCGGAGATCCGTCCTCGAGTCCTTCGACGGCGCCTCGAGCTCGAAGGTGATCGGACGCGCGAGCACGAGCGCGTAGGTGACCTTCGCCTTGTCCTGCACCTCCGTCACGAGCGACGTCGGACCCTTCGCGCCCTTCGGCACCTCGTCAGGGCATCCGTCGTCGTCCGTCACGCCGTTGAACGTCTCGGGCTGATCGGGGCAGTGGTCGACCGCATCGAGGAACGTGTCGCCGTCCTTGTCGTTCTCGGGGCAGCCGTCCTCGTCCTCGTAGCCGTTCTTCGTCTCGGCCTGATCGGGACACTTGTCGACGTCGTCGGCGATTCCGTCGCCGTCCGTGTCGGCTGGCGCTGCCGCGGGCGGAGGAACGTCGGGCGCGACCGGCAGCGGCTCGGTATCCGGCGGCGGTCCGGGATCGGTCTGGTCGCCGCCGTAGTCAGGGCAGCCGTCGCGCGGGTGCTCGCCTTGGCCGTCCTCGGGCAGCCCGGGGCAGTCGTCGATGTCGTCGGCGACGCCATCGTGATCGTCGTCGATGATCGTCGGCGCGTAGGTGAACCCGAGCACCGCGCGGAACGCAGGCACCCCGATCGCCGACGTGAGGCCACCCTCGCCGCCGAGGAAGATCGACATGTTCTTGTCGAACTCGTAGCGCATCGACGCGCCCGCGAAGGCCGGCGACAGGCGCGAGTTGCCGAAGAACTTGTTCGGCACCGCGCCGATCTCACCGTGCGCTTCGACCGACCACGTCCAGTGCCCGTTCGGATCGAGGCCGATGCCGCGCGGCTTGAGCGAGATCGTCGCGCCCCATGGGATCGTGTCGCCGATCGTGACGTCGGTGAACGTGTGGTGGACGAAGCGCGCGCGGTAGCCGGCGGTCGCCGCGACCACCAGCAAATGCGCGTAGTCCATCGTGAGGAGCGCGCGCGCTTCGGCGATGGCGCCACGGTCGCTGATGAAGGACTGGCGATCGCCGGTCGGCAGCTGCATGCGTGCGAGGAGCGAGAGACCGAGACCACCCGCGTCGGGGTCGGGGATCAGCGCGGAGGCCTTGCCGGTGAGCGCGAAATCGCCGATGCCTTGTGCCGGCGCGACACGTCCTTCGGTGAGCGAAGACGTGGAGCCATCCTGGTAGGCGACGATCGGCAACGTCGCGCCGATCGCTGCGCGTCGGCCGAGACCGAGCTGCACGGCCGGATCGAGGATCAGCCGCGGACCGAGGACGCGCGTCTGCTCGCCCCTCTCGTTCGCCACGCGCAGGGACGCGGTGTCGAACGTGAACCACTGCGTGAACTGCAGGTTCCACGGACCGGGCGTCTCGACCCCTTCGGTCGCGAGCGATCCATAGCGATCGGTCGATGGACGGAAGGTGCGGAGATCCGCGTCTGCGGGACCGTCGGCGTGCGCGACGCCGGGGAACGCGTGCAGCGTGGAGAGCGCCGTCGCTAGCGCGCTCACGAACAGAGGCGAGATCGGAAGGTAGGTTCGAGCCAAGGTCTGATCCGGGCGAGCGCGAGGGCGCGCGAAGACACGCAGCGTACTGCGACGACCCCCTTCCATGCGACCCTTCCATGGGACAACCAGCGCGACCACTCGACGAAAACGACCTCGCCCCCGAGCCCCGCATCGGCGATGCGTGAGGGCGGGAGCGAGGTCCTCGCGGTAGGGCCGGATTTCGCGGCGAGACGCCGCCGGCGCTCAGTCCACTTCGTTCGTGAGCATCGCCTTCAGCTTCGCCTTCGAGGTGTTCGCGCCCACGTGGCGCGCGATCTCCTTTCCGGACTTGAAGGCGAGCAGCGTCGGGACGCCGCGGATGCCGAACTTGGCGGCGGTGGCCGGCGCCTCGTCGATGTCGAGCTTCGCCACCTTGTAGGTGCCAGCGGTCTCGTTCGCGAGCTCGTCGATCATCGGCGCAATCATGCGGCAGGGGCCGCACCAGGTCGCCGTGAAGTCCAACAAGACGGGCTTGTCGCTCTTCAGGATCTCGGTCTCGAAGTTGAGGTCGTTCACGTGGACGACGTGGGTGCTCGCCATCAGATTCGGGCTCCTCGAAAATTGGTCGACGCGCTCTCTCGACGAATCGGGCAGGCGGGTCAACCGACGCCGGTACGATGCCGCGATCGGCGGCCGGGCTTCCACTCCTGTCGCATCCCGTGCGATCCCTGCCGATCCCTGCAGTTATGCGAGGAAATGAGCTAGGCGGCTTCCGGAGGATCCGCCGCTGCGGTACCGACGGGTCGTGCTCGGCCGTATCGTTCGTGGGGCGCTCGGGGCGGCGGCTGCCGTCGCGCTGGGCCTCGTCGCTACGACGCACCGCGACGTACCGCGTTGCCCCGCGGGCCTCGTGGCGCTCGGCGCGCGATGCTGCGGAGAAGGCCAGACGCTCACCCATGACGAGACCGGCGAGCGTTGCACGGGAGCTCCCTCGCGGTGCTCCGACCGCCTCGAGCGCACCGACGTCGGATGCGTCGCGCCGCGGCGACGCGCGATCATCCGCGGAGGCTCGTCGTCGTGGCACCCGCCGGACACGACGATCGCTCCGGTCGGCGAGACCGCCGTCACGAAGACCTTCGAGCTCGACGCCTACGAGGTGACGTGGTCTTCGTGGCAACGCTGCGTCGACGCGAACGCGTGCGGTGCGCTCGTCGGTGGCGACGCAGGTCAGGCGGTGCACTCGGTGACGCGCGACGAGGCCCGCGCGTTCTGCCGCTTCGCGGGAGGTCGACTGCCGCGCGACGGCGAGTGGCTGCGCGCCGCGATCGGAGACGTCGAGACGCGCTATCCGTGGGGCGACCCCGACGCGTTGTGCCTGCGGGCGGCGTTCGCGTTGGACGGTCGCTGCGCACGCGGCGCGCGATCTCCCGACACCGCCGGCGCGCGTCCATGGGGCGCGACGAAGGACGGCGCGGAAGACCTCGCCGGCAACGTCGCCGAGTGGGTCGAGGAGGGCGCGCCGGTCGGCATGGCGATCGTGCGCGGCGGGTCGTGGGCCGAGCCCGATGCGACGTCGCTGCGTCCCCGATGGAGACGCGTGCTCGATCCAGGCGCGCGAAAGCCGTGGGTCGGACTGCGCTGCGCCTTCGATCTCTGATTGGGCTCTGACGCAGGCTCTGATCTGGGACATGACGCGGCGCGCATGACTTCGAGGAGGCTCGAAGCAGGCTGGACGCTGCGGAGAGACCTCGGCAGAATCGCAGCGTGGGGATGGGGATCCGACTCGCGCCGGAAGAGGATGCGACTGCGCTGGTCGTCTGCGCGGACGACGCTCTGCGCGCAGCGATCGCCGCGGTGATGGGCGCCGCCGTGATGACCGATGGTCTCGTCCTCGGGCGACGTGGACTGCGCGTCGACGCCGTCGAGACGCCGGAGGAAGGGCGCCGCACGATACGACGGCGGAGTCCATCCGTGATCGTCGTCGCGGGCGCGTATCGCGACCCCGCGTGCGACACGCTGCTCGCCGAGCTCGCGCGTCAGGGCGCGCCCGTCGTGGTGGTCTGCACGAACCCGCTCAGCGTCCACCTCGCCGAGGATCTCGATCTCGTGTTCATCCGCGCACCGTTCGACGTCGACGATCTGCTCCGCGCCGTCGACGACGCGAGCTACCGATCGATCGATCGCTCCGGCATCCGCTGACGCTACGTCGCTCGCACCCGCCCCCGCACGCGGCCGAGCGCGTCGACCGTGCGTGACTCGAGCGTCGCGAGATCGGCGTCGTTCCAGATCACGATGTCGGCGACGCCGACCTTCGTCTCCACCGGCATCTGCGCGTCCAGGCGTGCGTCGGCGTCCGCCGCGCTGAGCCCGTCGCGCGCCATCAGGCGCTGCTTCTGCATCTCGCGCGGAGCGGCGACGACCACGAGCGGGCGGAACATGTCGGCGATGCCGCGCTCGACGATGAGCGCGGCGTCGTAACACGCGAGCGGATGGCCCGCTGCGGTCAGCCGCTGGAAGTGCGCAGCGCTCGCGCTCCCGATCGCCGGGTGGAGGATGGCGTTCAGCCGCGCGCGCTGCGACTCGTCCTCGAAGATCATCGCGCCGAGCTTCTTGCGATCGAGGGTGCCGTCCTCGGCGAGCACTCCCGGACCGAAGGCCTCGACGATTGCCGCGAGGCCGGGAGAGCCGGCTGCCACCACCTCGCGCGCCACTTCGTCCGCGTCGACGACCGGCACTCCCTCGCGGCGGAAGAGCGCGGAGACGGCGCTCTTCCCGGAGGCGATGCCGCCGGTCAGCCCGAAGACGTTCATCTCAGCCCTTCGTCTCCGAGGGCACGCTCAGACGCCGGCGATCCGGCGCGCCTCGACGTACTCGTCCGAGACCGCGAACGCGACGAGATCGCGCGCCGCCGGGTTGTCGCGCAGCCACCGACGTAGCTCGTCCGGATCCTGCGGCGGATCCTTCTGTCCGAGCGTCCAGGCGACGCCGCGGAGACCTGCCGAGAGATCGCCGATGCAGAGCAAGGCGACGCGATCGCCCCACGTCGCAGCGGCGGCGGCCAGCTTGTCGACATCGACCGAGCCGACGTCGATCGCGAGCTGCTTCAGCTCGGCCTCTTCCTTGCGAGGGAGGAAGCGCGCGAGGCGCTTCGTCATCTCGTCGAGTCGCTCCGGCTCGAGCTCCGGCGCCGGATGATCGGGGTTCAAGTGGTGGAGGAGCGCGTCGAGGTTGATCTTGAGATCCGCCGGCGGTACGCGCACCAGCACCGCGCACTTCGCGCCGCACACCTTAACCGCGCGCGCGAGCACGAACTTCCGCGTGATCTCGTCCTCGGTCGTGACGATGCCGTCCCCGAGCACGATCTGCAGCGGCTTGAAACCTACGGGCAGACAGAGGAGCGGCATCGCGCGAGAGATCACGACGTCCGGATCGGGGAGCCCGAAGCCACGGGAGACGGCGTCGATCTTCGCCTTGAGCGCCGGGTTGTTCGCACCGAGCTTCGCGGCCTTGAGCATGCGCAGATCGACGGGGATCGACTTCTCGATCGACTCCGCGGTCTTCTCGAAGAACGCGCGTAGCGCAGTGGTGATCTCCGGCGGGCAGAGCAGTCGGTCGAGCTCGGGGAGCGAGGCCGCGTCCTCGGCGCCGACCAGGTCGGCGATCTCCCCGCGGAGAAATGCCGTGGCTGCGCGCACGACGCTCACGGCGTCGCCGCGTCCGCGGAGCTCGAGGATCTTCGCGAGCTGATCGAGGAGCGCGAGATCGCCGGGATCGTTCCCTACTCGGCGGCGGAGATCGCGGATCGCGTCGTCGAGCGCGGCGGCCACGGCGTCCGGCCGACCGTGCTTGGTGTGGAACTGCGCGAGCGCGCTCAGCGCGTCGAGATCCGAGGGGTCGCTCCCGCGCGCTTGTTCGAGCGCTTTGAGCGCGCGCTCGGGCTGGTTGGCCTTCTCGTCGAGGAGCTTCGCGAGCTCGATGAGGCGGACGCGGCGAAGGGGCGGATCGACGGCGATCTGCACGCGCTCCTGATGGGTCTCGACCGCCATGTCGGCGTCTCCGAGCTGCAGGTACACGGCGACGAGGCGTGCGAGGATCTCGTCGTTGCCCTCGTCCTGCGCGAGGATCTTGCGGTAGACCGCTTCGGCGCGGGAGGGGTTCGGCAGCGGCCCTTCGTAGAGTGCGCCGAGCCTCCGGAGCACGTGCATCTGCAGGTCGTGATCGGGCTGCGCCTTCGACAGCCTGATCAGATGCTGTTCGTACTCCGGCCAGTCTTGCGCCTCCTCGGCGAGGCGGAGCGCTTCCTCGAGGGCCTCGGCGTGGGTCGGCAGCGTCTCGAGCGCGGCCGTGAGCGCGACGCGCGCGCCGTCGCGATCGCCGAGCTCGACGAGCACGCGCGCGTAGGCGACCTGCAGCTGCGCGCGCCCTTGCGGCTCCTCGATCTGGCCGAGCCGGCGTTGATAGAGATCCGCCACGATCTCGTTCTCGCGGGACGCGCGCGCCATCGCGACGAGGCGATCGAAGATGTCCGCGTAGCCGAGATCGATCTCCGACGCGCGCTCGAGGGCCGCGCGGCCGCGCACCTCGTCCGAGACCTTGTCGAGCCAGATGCACGCAGCGGCGTGCCAGTCCTCGAGGCGATGCTCCGCGACGAGCTGGGTCTGGGCCTGCGCTTCGATCGTCTCGGCGGCGCCGCGCCAGTCGCCGGCGAGGCGGCGTAGCTCGGCGAGGGATGCGAGCGCGGTCGGGTGCTGCGGGTCGTTCTCGAGGGCGCGTTCGAGATAGGCGCGCGCGCGCTCGGGATCGCCGGCACGGAACGCGGCCTCGGCGCCGCGCGTCGCGAGCGCAGCCACCTCGGCAGGACGATCGAGCCGCGCGAGGAGGAGGTCCACCGCGCGCAGGATCGAGGCGTCGTCACCCTTGGTGCGTGCGAGCGCGTCGAGGAGACGCGTCGCCCACAGCGAGGGGTTCTCGCGCTCGGTCGCGGTAATCGCGAGATCGGCGATCGAGTCCCATGCGACGCCGGGCCTTCGCAGTCGGAGCCGCGTCGCGACCTCGGCGTGTGCGTCCCGCGCGTCCTTCGGCAGCATGTGCGCGAGCTGCGTCGCGATGTACTCGTAGTCGTCCTCGCGACCGACCGAGAGGAGGAGGTGCTCGAGGCGGCGCAGGCTCGGCAGGTGCTGCGGCGTCGTCTCGAGGATGGCCTGGTGCCACATGATCGCGCTCGGCGTGTCGCCGCGCGCGAAGAGATCGAGATCGGCAAGCGCCTCGTAGAGCTCGCGCTGCACGGCGGGATCGTCCGTCTTCTTGGCGGCGTCGAGGAGCTCTTCCGCGAGACGCGACGCGCCGTCGCCGCGCGCCTGTACGCGATGTCGCAGTGAGCTCGCCTCGGCGCCGCTGCCGGCCGCTTCCGCGGCGAACGCGAGCTTCTCGGCGTTGTCGAGATCGCCGCGTCGCTCGGCCTCGCGCGCGGCGTCGAGGAGCGTCTCGGACTTTGCGACGCCGGTGAGCGTCTCGGCCATCTGCGCGCGCCACTCTGCGCGCCCTTGCGCGCCCTCGCCGGCGATTCGCTCGTAGAGGGCGCGCATCGTGATGTCGCGCGGCACGAGGTCGGCGGCCTCACCTGCGCGGTCGATGCACGTCGCGAGATCGGTGCCGAGGAGGAGGAAGATCTCGCGGACGAGGTTGCTCGCGCGCGCGACGGGATCATTCGACGCGTGCGTGCGCTGACGGATCGCCTCGACGACGGCGTCGAAGTCGCCGGCTCGCCGCGCGCGGAGCTCCGCGAGGAACGTCGCGACCGCGTCGGTGGGCGCGTTCTGGAGCGCGATCTCTGCCGAGCGCTTCGCGCCCTCGAGGTCGTTGCGACGGATGCCGGCGAGCGTGATGCGGAGTGCGAGCGCGGCGCCGCGGGCCTCGTCGGGGGTGCCCTCCGCAGCGGCGACCGCGGACTGCTCGCCGTCCTCGGCGCCGAGGCCGAGGAGCGCGAGGACCGCCGGGAACGAGGTCGGCTCGACGTTGGCCGCCTCGCGCGCAGACTCGATCGCCGTCGGCGCGTCCGACTCGGCGAGCTCCGCGAGCATCCTCGCGAGCGAAGCGTCCGCCGTGCCGTCGTCCCACGCGAGGAGCGAGCCGATGGCGTCGATCGTCGCACGCGGTCCCCCGCCGCCGAGCGCGTCGGCGAGAGCGAATCCGAGCTGCGCGCCGCGTGGGGTGCGCGTCCGGAGCTCGACGTCGACGTGACCTCCGACCGCGAGACGCCGTGCGACGCGCGCGGACGCATCGAGCGGATCCGACGCCACGACCTCCGCCGGTGCGTCCTCGTTCCGCGTCAGCGCGATGGCACGCGCGACCGACGATACGCCGGGCTCGCGCGCAAACGCGAGGAGCCCGTCGATCGACGCGTCCTCGCCCGCGAGCAGACGCGTGGCTTCGCGCGCGATGACCGTTCCCCGACCGACGTACGCTCGAGCGAGATCGTGCGCGGCGGCGCTGGCGCCCGATGCGTCGCCGAGATCGAGCGCGATCCCGAGGCGTGCCTCGTCCTTGGCGCGACCGGCCGGGAGATCTGCGAGCTTCTCGAGTGCCTTGTTGCGCGTCTTCGTCCGAGCCGCGTCGAGCGAGAAGCGCAGCCAGAGCGCCGCCGGCGCGAGCGACTCCGTCTGCGCGAGCTCGTCGAGCGCGTGTGCGAACGCGCCCTCGACGTTGCTGCCGTCGGCGTAGGTCGCGATCCCGTCGAAGATGGTGGCGAGCTGCACGTCCTCGACGGGCTCACCGCTACGCGCGCGGCGAGCGACCGCTTCGCCGAAGAGCTCCATCCCCGGAGACCACTTCAGCACCGGCAGCGGCTTCGCGGCGGACACCGCAGCGACCGCGCGTGCGATCGTAGGCCGCGGATCGCTCGACGCCGTACGTTGGGCGAGCTCGTAGAGCTTGGCAGCCTCGTCCGGCGAAGAGCGCGCGAGTCGCGCAGCGTCGGCCGACAGCAGCGCGGCGTGTGATTTCAGCAAGGGCGACGCAGCGGTCTTGGTCTCAGCCTCGAGCAATGGCGTGACGTCGTCCCAGCGACCGTCGGCCGCGAGGAGCTGCCGCAGCTGACGCACGGCGAGCGGGTCGTTCGGGGCGGCGTTCCAGGCTTCCTCGGCGAGCTCGATCGCGCGCGGCCTGTCGCCCGCGATCGCCATGACCTCCGACGCGACGACGAGACCGCGCGCCTTGGCTGCCTTCTCGAGCGTGCGCGCGTCGGCTGCGATGTGCTCCGCGCGCGCGACCCACTTGTCGGCCTGATCACCGAGCCAATCCGCGGCGGTCCGCTCGATCGCGAGCGCGTCGGTCACGGCGGGCAGCCCATCGCTCGACATGTCGTCGCCGCGGAGCAGATCGATCACCGCAGCGTCCGCGTACTCTTCGGAGGCCGCGAGCTCGGGAGCGTCTCCCTCGCGCTCGAACGGATCGGCGGTGGCGAACGGATCGGCCGTGTGGAACGGCTCCGGCGTCGTCGCATCCGCATCGAGCTGCCGCGCGCGCGGGCTCGCGGCCGGCAGACCGCCCAGCGCGGCCGACATCTGCTTCTTGTCGAACACCGCCGTCTCTTCGTCGGCGGAGTGTCGCCGCACGTCCGGCTGCAGGAGCTTCGGCGCCTCGGCGTCGCGGCCCACCGTCTCGGAGACCGCGGGCTCGACGTCCATTCCCGCGAACGGATCGTACATGCCGCCCGCACCGGGCTTGTCGGCCGCGCGCGGCGCAGGACGCGCGTCGCTGATGTCGCCGCGGCCGGGGCGAGCATGCCGCACGTAGTCCGGTGCGGAGGTGACGACCGACGGGTCCTCGGGCTCGGGCGCCGGGTGCTCCTCGGTGTGCTCGGGCGCCTCGTCCATGCCGACGTCGATGTCCACCGGAGGTGCGGCGGCCCTCGGAGCGGGCGGCTTCGCCGGCTCCTTCTTCTTGAAGCCAGGTCTCCGGATCCCTGCGGCCTCGAGCTGCGCGAGGAGATCCGCGGACACCGGCGCGACGACCGTCGCGTTCTCGTCGTAATGCTCTTCGCCCTCCGGCTTGTCGCTCGCGCGTGTCTTCGCCTGCGAGTCCTCCGGCTCGTCCTCGATCAGCGAAGGGAGGTTGCGATCGAGCTCGCTCGTGTCGACGGTGCGCGACACCGTCTGCTCGTCGGGCTCCGGCATCGTGACCGCACCCTTCGAGAAGGCAGGCAGCTTCGGGGGACCGGGCCGTGGCGGTCCGGGGCGCGGAGGCGGCGTCGCACCCGAAGCGCGTCCCGCGGCAGGCGGCGGACGATAGAGCGGTCGGCTCTGGCGGAGCGCGTTCGGCGTGTCGATGCGCTGCGACTCCGGCGGCGTTTGCTGGGCCGGCGCGGCTGTCGGCAGAGGTTTCGAGAACGACTCGGGGACCTCGGCAGAACCCGGCGCGTCGGCGGACTTGTCCCCCGACTCGAGCTCCGAGTCCCAATCGAGCCCCGTGAACGGATCGTCGCCTCCGGTCTTCTTCTTCTCGCTCACGTGATCACCCGATTCCGAGCCCGAGCTGTTTCCGCAGCGCGAAGTAGTCGTCGCTCCACACGAACCGGAGCATTGCCGCCGCGCGAGGATCGGCAGCGATCTTCGCCGCCGGAGCGTCCGCGCCCACGATCTGCGCGAGCGCTGCGCCCGCGTCGCCCGTCGCGATCGCGGCGGCGCGATCGAGCGTGCGTAGCGCGTGTCCGCGGAACGTCCGGAGATCGCCCCCGCCGCCGAGCTGCTTGGCGACGGCCTGCGCGATGTCGGGGAGCACCTTCTTGGTCTTCCGCGAGATCGCCTTGTTCATGAGGCGCTGGGTCTCTGCGAGGACCGAGTAGGCCGGCATCTGCAGGGGTACCTCGGCGATCGTGCAGGCAGCCACGACGATCGCCGCGACGGCGACGTCGTCACGCTGGAGGACGACGGTGGTGCCGCGTTCGAGCGCGACGAGCTCGCGTACGAGGCGCGCGCGATCGGGGAGCGACAGCGGCGCGCGTACGTTCGCGCCGATGACGAGCGCAGGGAGCTCACCGGGCACGCCTTGGATGGCGTTCGGATCCTTGCCGCCGATGAAGAAGTCGAACTCGGCGATGCCGAGGGCTCCGGCCCACGCACCGATCTCGTTCCGCAGCGCGTTGCCCGAGCGTGCGTCGACCCGCTCGCGGCGGCCGACGGCGAGCGTGTCCTGCGTGGGGCCGAGCGCCTCCGCGATCGTCGGTGCGAGCAAGCGGAAGAGATCGGAGATCGGGCCGGCTTCTTCCGGGGCGGCGAGGCGGCGCGCGCTCTCCTTGTCGAGCGCGACGGCGGGCGCGGTTCCGAGGCGCGCGAGATAGGCCGCTGCCGTGCGCCGCTCGTCGTCCTCGGCGGAGTGCAGCGCGGTGAGCACCGACAGTCCGACCTGCTGCAGATCAGGGTCGCCGAGGAGCGCTGCGGTGCGCGAGACGAGGCGTGCCGTGCGCACGTCGGCGGGCGACTGCAGGAGCTGAGCGCGCGCGGCGTTGCGGATCCCGTGGAGCGCGTCGCGCGTCTGGTTCACGCCCGGGTTCGCGTCGAGGAGCTGCTCGGCGGCCTCGAGATCGGCCGGCGACTCGCGGAGCAGCGCGACGAGCGCCGGGACCGCGGCCTGCGGATCGTCGAGCCGATCGCGATAGATCGCGGCGCACAGGCGCGCCGCTTCGGCGCGGCCTTGAGGATCGGGACGCTCGGTGACGAGCTTCGCGAGATACGCGGTGGCCGGGATCCACGCTTCGGCCTTCGCGGCGGCACGCGCAATCCGCTCGTGCACTGCGACGTCGCCGAGGCCTGCTTTGTCGAGCGCGACGAGGACGTCGAGCGCCTTGTCCGAGCGATCGAGCTTCGCCTCGTAGAGGTCCGCTGCGCCGAGCCCGGCACCGAGCTTCTGCTGCGCGGGCACGGGCTGGCGCGAGAGGCGATCGAGCGCGGTCGCAGCCTCCTCGTATTGCTGACGGCCGACGTAGATCTCGGCGGAGAGCGCGAGGGCGCCGACGTGATCGGGCTCGAGCATCGTCACGTTCTCGAGGGCGGAGAGCGCCGCGTCGCGGTCGCCCTTCCCGCGGAGCACGCGCGCCTGCTCCCAGAAGAGCTTCGCCATCTCCGGCGGATCGTCCGTCGCTTCGAGTCGGTGCGCGACGATCTCGAGGAGGCGATCGTCTTCCTTCCGCGTGCGCGCAGCGCGGAAGACGCGCTCGAACGCCGCCTTCCGCGTGTTGTCGCGCGCGAAGGCTTCGCCGAGCGCGCGCTCGCCGCGGACCTGATCGCCGATGCGATCCCACCAAGCGTGGCCGACCTGCTCGAAGAGCGTCGCTGCGCCGGCGACGTCGCCGCGAGTCTCCACGAGCAAGGCGAGGCGCTCGACGAGATCGCCCCATGCCGGCGTCGGTCGACCGCTCGCCGCGAGGAGCTCGGTCTCGATCGCGCCTTCGAGCGCGCTCCGCGGTTCTTCTGCAGCGAGGCGCGCGAGCTCGAGGGCCCGCGCGAACAGCGCGCGTGCGCTCCCGTAGTCGGCGCGCGCGAGCGCCGACCATGCAGCCATCTCGTGCAGCGTCGACGACGATCCCTCGACGATGTCCGCGAGGCCGCGCAGTGCCATCTCGCGACGCGTCGGATCGCAGCCCGGCTCGGCGAGCTCGAACTGCGCGAGCGCGATCGGCTGCGCAGCGTCCCCCTCACCAGAGGACGGGAGCGGAGGCGGCGGGAGATTCGCGACGTGCGCAGCGAGCGCTGCGCTCGCCGCGACGAGCTGCGACGCAGGACCCGTCAGCGAGCTCGCGAGCGCGACGCGCGCGCGGACCTCGGCGTCGGCGTCGGCGGCCTGCTCGGCAGCGATCAACATCTCGAGCGCAGCCGGCGCGCCGCCGCCCGCGCGATGCCACCCCTCCGCGCCGACGATCGCCGTTTGCGGATCGCCGCTCTGCACCGCGCGACGGAGCGACGCGCGCGCGAGCTGACGCCCGGCGTCGCCGCCCAGGGCCTCGATCGCTCCGATCGCCTGCTCCTTGGTCTCCGCCGCGACGTTCTCGTCGGGCCAGATCGCCTGCAGGAGGACCGCGGTGCGCGCGAGCGACGGATCGCGCGATCCCCCGAGCTCCTGGAGCAGCTCCTCGGCCGACGCGCCCTCGCCGGTCGGCGTGACGAGACGATCGATCGCGCGCTCGAGCGCACCGAACGATCCTTCGGCGAGCACGTCCCGCGCGGTGAGATCCATGGCCGCGCGTCGCGCGTCGTCGTCGCCGTTCGCGACCCGACGCTGCCAGATCGCGCGGGCGGGACCGAACGCGCCCGTCGCGTCGGTCTCGAGCTCGTCGACGACCTCGAGGCCCACGTCGCGCGCGCCCCCCTTCACGAGGAGGATCGCTGCCGCCAAGCGGAGCACGTCGCGCGCCGTCGGATCCTCCGACGTACGCGAGAGCTCGCGCATGATCGAGGCAGCGTCGCTCGGGTTCTTCGCGAGCGCCGCGGATGCGCGGACGAGCGACGAGAGCTCGTCGGCTTCGGAGGCCGCACCGATCGCGGCGAGCGCTTCGGTGCGCGCGGCCGCATCGTCCTTCCGCGTCGCGCGCACGGCGCGAGCCACGGCGAACCCGATCGCGGCGTCGCCTTCGGTCCCCTCGCCGAGCTTCGCGAGGAGCGCGTCCCCCGCTTCGTCACCACCGAGCGCGAGGCGTGCGACCCGAGCGAGGAGTCCGTGCGGAGCGTCGTCGGCGATCGTCTCGAGCGCGCGTCGGGCGCCGTCGCGATCGTTCCGCGCCGCGCGCACGCGCGCGAGGTCGATCGCCAGATCGCTCTTCTCCTTCTCGTCGTCGGAGGCCGCGCGGATCTCGTCCGCTGCCATTTCGTACCACGCCGCGTCGCCCGGTTCGCCGTGGGCGCCCGGCGTCGTGGCGGAGAGGCTCGCCGCGAGGCGTGCGACCTGCACGGCCTGCGCACCGTTGGTGAGCGCGAGATCGAGATCGCGCCGCGCGCCCTCGCCGTCGTTCGCGAAGAGTGCACGCACGGTTGCGGCGACCAGATAGCCGCGCGCGCGACCTTCCTCGGTCGGTCGCGTGGAAGCGTCGTTCTCGCACAATGTGCAGAGGCGCTGCGGATCCGCGCCGTCGAGCAGCAGATCGATGAGGAGCGTCTTCGGAACGACCGCGCTCCGTCCCTCGTGTTCCTTGGCCGCTTCGAGCAGCCGGTCACACGCCTCGATCACGCCGTCGCGGTCGCCATGAGCGAGCGCGCCCTCGGCGATCGCGAGCCAGAAGTTCGGCGCCAGATCGGGGCGTAGATCGCGCGCGAGGAGGGCGCGCGCGATCTGCGACGCGCGATCGAGATCACCGAGCCGCGTGGCGGCCGCGATGCGCGCGAGGTGCGGCATCGTCGCGTCCCCGTCGACCTCGATGGCGCGTTCGAGCGTGACGAGCTCGTCGTCGACGCGACCACACCCGCGATACGCCGCGGCAGCGCGCACGTAGGCGTCGGCGGCGACCCCGGCGCGCCGCAGCGCACGCGGCACACCGAGCCCGCGCGGCGACGGCGGCTCCTGCAGGGACTCGAGGACGATGTCACCGCGCTGGACGAGCGCCCACGCCTCGCGGTCCTGCCGCTCGGCCTTGCGCGCGAGCCGTTCGGCGGCCTCGCACGCGCGGAACGCGGCGGCGTCCTGCGAGCTGATGACTTCGGTGAGGACGTCGAGCGCGTCGTCGACGTCGCCACCTTCCGCCTTCTCGTCGGCGAGGTCGACGCGGAGCAAGCCGGCCCATTTCGGATCGCTCGTGAGCTCGACGCGCCGGGCGAGCGCGCGCCGTCGTGCGTCGCCGTCACGGCGCATGCCGGCGTCGATCTCGAGCATCAGCCACGCGGTCTGGTCGGACGCGTCGGCGTCGACCGCCTGCTCGAGGAACTCGCGCGCGCCGTCTCGGTCGTTCTTGACGTCGACCGCGTCGGCTGCGAGCGCGCGAAGCGCACGCGCGCGCTCCTCGCTCGTGTCCGCGGACTTCGACATGCTGTCGAGCACGCGCGCCAGGTTCTTCAGCGACCGCCGACGCTCGAGGATCCGCACGAGCGCTTCGAGCGGCTCGCGGAACCCGTTGTCGAGGTTGAATGCCGCGAGATACTCCCGCGCTGCACCGAGCTCGTCGCCCGCCACGCGCTCCTCGAGCTCCGCGGCCTCGTGCAGGAGGACGGCCTTGCGAACCGGGTCCTCGCACGCCTCGGCCTCGGCCCGCAGGCGCGTGATCATGTCCGACCCCGCGGCAGGCGGTGACGACGCAGTGGAGCTCGGCGGAGGCACGGCTCCGCCCGAGGATTGCGCCTCGGGCTCGTTCGGCGTGTGGAGCGCTTCCGGCGCGTCGTTCTGCGGTTCGGGCATCCGAGACGTCACCTCACGCGACTCACGCATCACTCACGGCAGAGAGGGCGAGCGGCGCTCGAGTTCCAACTGCGTCCACTGCGCGGCGGGCGCGCACCCATCGAAGGTGCGGCCAATGCACAGGCTAGAGGGGTCGCGCCGACAATTCCAGCGGAGTCCTCACCGCCGGAGGTGACGTGTCCCCATCGCGTGTTAGCCTAGGGATAGGCGTGGACCGGACTCTACCCGGCCGCGACCCGGAGGCACGATGTACGCTCCCAGAAGCGGTTCTCTCGAGACCCGCGAGCTCGACAAGCCCGTCCGCAAGGTCACCGTCCCGGAGCTCCGCGCGCGGAAGGCCAACGGGCCGCCGATCGCGATGGTGACCGCGTACGACTACACGATGGCGCTCCTCCTCGACGAGGGCGGCGCGGACGTGGTGCTCGTGGGCGACTCGCTCGGGATGGTGGTCCAGGGACTCCCGAACACCCTGCCGGTCACGATGGACGACGTCGTCTATCACGGACGCGCGGTGAGCCGAGCGCTCCGACGCGCGCACCTGGTGGGCGACATGCCGTTCATGAGCTTCCACGGCTCGATCGACAAGACGCTCGAGAACGCCGGCCGCCTCGTCAAAGAAGGCGGCTACGAGGCCGTGAAGCTCGAAGGCGGCGTCGAAGTCGCCGATCACGTCCGACGCATCGTCAGCGCCGGCATCCCCGTCATGGGGCACGTCGGTCTCCTCCCCCAGAGCGTCCACGCGATGGGCGGCTTCAAGGTGCAGGGTAAGCGCGACGACGACGCCGACCGGATCGTCCGCGACGCGCGCGCCCTCGAGGACGCCGGGTGTTACGCGATCGTGATCGAGGCCGTCCCGGCCGACGTCGCCGCGCGCGTCACCGAGGCGGTCGCCGTGCCGACGATCGGCATCGGCGCCGGGGCCCAGTGCGACGGCCAGGTCCTCGTCTGTTACGACTTCCTCGGCATGTTCCGCGGCATGCGCCCGAAGTTCGTGAAGCGCTACGCCGAGCTCGGCGACGCGATCGTCGAGGCTACGCAGAAGTACGTGGACGAAGTCCGCAGCGGAGAGTTCCCCGCCCGCGAGCACACATTCGGCCTCAAGGTCGTCGAGAGCAAGTCGGCGTAACGCTCACTTGTGGTCGTCGTCTTCGACGACGAGCTCGTCGTCGTCCACGATTTCGACCTCGTCGTCGGCGACGAACTCGGCGCTCGCATCCGGGTTCGCGCCATGGGCGACGTGTGGCAGCTGCAGCGCGGGGATCTCGTCGGTCTCCGCGGGGCTCCGTTCGCGCAGCCGGCTGCGGTCGCGATCTCGGCGCGCCTCGACCGCGTCGCGCGCGGCGATCGCCTGCGAGTCGCCGACGAGGGTCTTCATGTCCTCGTCCTCGTCCTCGTCGTCGGTGATCGACGGGAGCGCCGCGAACGCGTCGGTCGCGGCGTGGAACGGGATCTCCGCGGTCGCCTCGGGGATCTCGCGCGGCGCGCCGAGCGGTCCGACGCTCGTGTCGATGTAGTCCTCCGGCATCGTGAGCTCGGACGCGGCAGCGATCTTCGGCGCCGCCGTCATCGTCTGCGACGACAGATCCCCGACCAGCTCGTCCGTCTCGTCCGCGGAGGGCGCGGTGATCGGCGGGTCGGACCTCGGCGTCGGCGCCGGCTGCGGCTCGGATCGCGGAGGGGTCGAGGGGCGCGACGGGGGGCGTACGCTCGGCGTCCCTGCGAGAGGACGCGCCATCGGTCGCGCGCTCGCGCGTGCCGCCGGCGGTCGCGAGCCGGGAGGCGGCGGCGCGATCGACGTCTCGACGAGGACCCGCTGCGCAGGGTGCTTGTCGGGATCGAACTCGAGCTTGTTCCGCTTCGCGCGATCGAGGCCCGCGGTGGCCTCGGGATCCTGCGGCTTGAGACGGAGCACGCGGCGCCAGGCATCGGCTGCTTCGCGCGCCTCACCGAGCCGTCCCTCCCAGATGTGCGCGATCTGCCGCGCGAGATCGGCGCGAACGCCCTGGTCCTTGCTGCGCAGGATCTGATCCTCGCAGAGCTGGATCAGGCCGCGATAGTCGTTCGCCTCGGTGAGCACCGCGCGATACCTATCCGTGATCGCCTGATCGGCGGGAGCGAGCTCGTGGAGCTTCTTCAGGTCGCGGAGCGCGCCGTCGAGATCGCCGAGGCGATCCTTTCGGAGGGTCGCGCGACGGCCGATGATCTGTCGGACGAGCGGGCCGTCGAAGACCTCTTCGAGCGCCTTCGTGTAGATGGTCTCCGCGCGGCTCGGATCGTCTTCGGTCGCCTGCTCGATCGCGTCGAGGGTCGCGGCGTCGACGTGTGCGACGAGCCCCTGCGCGAGGAGCTCGAGCGCGCGCTGGTCGTCGCCGAGCTCGCGACCCATGCGGTCTGCGGCGCGACGGAGCTGCGCCGAACGGGTGCGGCCGCCATCGCGCGGGCCGACGGTCGATGCGACGAGGATCTCGATCAGCCGCCGTCGGTGCTGGGACTCGTCCGAGACCGCGTCGAGCGGAGAGGCCGCGGCGTAGAGCGAATCGAACGCGTCCTCCGGCGCAGCGGCAAGACCGAGCGCCAATTCGACGAGCTCGCGCGTCTTGTCCGCGACCTGTGCGCCACCCGTGGCTTCGAGCTCGATCGACTTGCGATACGCGCGCACGATGGCCGCGAGCTTGTCGCCAGGCGTCTTGCAGCGCGTGATCTGCCGCTCGTAGAGCTCGACGGCGGCGAGCGGCGTCGGTGCGAGCTCGCTCAGCGCGTTCATCAGGACCGTGGCTTCGCCGGGCGGTACCGCGCCGAGGCCGATCTCACCGTGCTCGAGCGCTTCGATCCGCGGGATGCCGAGATCGATCCGCACGCGCGCCTGACGCACCAGCTCTTCGCCGCGCGGCATGCCGGAGAGGCCGCCGATGCGTCGATCCTGCACCTCGAGCGCGAGCTCCGTCGAGCGCGCGTCGACGGCGAGCTTCTCGGCTTGCTCGAGGAACGCCGGGTCTTTTCCGCGCGGGGTGCGGAGCACGTCCGGGATGATCTCGAGCGCACGGTCGAACGCCTTGCCCGCGACGAAGCGATCGAACGCCTCTCCGAGGAGCCGCTGTCCGTCGGTGCCGCCGGTCGTGCGCGCCCACGCGAGGATCTGCCCGCCGATCTGCGCGTCTGCCTTGTGGCGGTCGGCGATGGCGAGGGCGGCGGCGCGGGCGACGTCGGAGCCGCCGGCGGTGAATGGCGCGAGCGTGCGCAGCGCTTCGTCGACCTGTCCGGTGTGATCGGCGAGCACCTCCGCCTTGCGCGCCGTGAGCGACGCGATCTCGTCGTCGTCGCCTTCGACCTCGATCTGCTGGTCGAGGAGCTCGAGCACGCGCGGCCACTTCTCGGCGCGCTCCGACAGCTCGCGGAGCTTGTGCAGCGCGGCGAAGTCCTCGGGATCCTCGCGCACGACCGTTTCGTAGGCCGCGAGCGACTTCCCGAGCTCGCGCGTGTGATCGATGTAGATCTCGCCGAGCCTGCGCGCGATGTTCGCCTTCTCCTCGCCGGCGGAGGCGAGCTCGAGATCGCGCTCGAGCGCGTCGGCGGCTTGCGGGTAGCGATCGCGCGCCTGCTCGAGATCGGCGATCGCCTGCAGCGCCTCGCGGCAGTTCTCGTTCAGCGTGTCGAGGATGACCTTGTAGCGCTCGATCGCGCCGTCGACGTCTCCGATCCCGTCCGCTGTGATCTGTGCCTGGCGGAGGGCGATCTTGGTCTTCTCGGCGCGATCGGTCGCGAGCGCTTCGAGGCGGGCGAGGTACTTCAAGGCGGACGCGTGGTCGTCGCGGGTCGATGCGTCCTCCGCGAGCTGCGAGAGCGCGTCGCGATCCTCGGTCGAGCCGACGATGCGGAGGAGGAGATCGCGTGCGCCGTCCGGATCGGTCAGGCGCTCGCGGCGGAAGACCGCAGCGCGACGGAGGAGAGCGAGCGACTGCTCCTGATCCGTCGTGCCCTCGGCGCGCCGGACGAGGTAGCCGGCGAGGTCGTCGAGCCGACCCTCCTGCTCGTACATGCGCTCGAGCTTGTCGGCGAGATTCTCGTCGCGCGGCGCGAGGTCGATCGCTTGTTCCAGCCGCGCGATCGCCGTCTGCGGGTCGCCGGAGCGGAGGATGTACTCGGCTTCGGTCGCGCGCAGGAGCGCCTGCTTCCCAGGGTCACGCTCGAGATCGCCGCGGCGCGCGGCAGCGGTCGCCGCCTGCTCCCAGCGTTCGACCTTCGTCGCGCAGTCCTCGGCGCGGCGCCACACGTCTCCGTCGTGGAGGATCTCTCCGGCCTCGGCGTACGCGTCGGCGGCGCCGTTCTGATCGCCGAGCCGGTCACGCAGCTCGCCGAGCTTCGTCAGGAGCTTGCCCTTCTGAGGACCAGCATCGAGCGCGCCGACGTACTCGTCGAGCGCAGCCGCCGCACGCTGGAAATCGTCTATCGCACAGAGCAGATCGACCGCGCGTGCGAGCGCGTCTTCGTCCTTCGGCGCGTGCGTCACCACGCGGAGCAGCGCCTCGGCCGCCTCGCGCTTGTCGCCGCGTTTCTTCTCGTGGAGGTCGGCGAGCTTCTTCTCGAGCGCAATCTGCTGCTCGACGTCGGCTGCGGCCATCGCCTCCTGCTCGACGAGGGCCGCGAGATCGTCCCAGCGCTGCCCCTTCTCCAGCAGTCGGTGGAGCGCCGCGCGCGACGACTCGTCGTTGCGGTCGAGCGCGAGGAGCTGGCGATGCGCATTGACCGCGCCGTCGGCGTCCTTCAGCTGCGACTCGCTCAGCGATGCGGCCTCGCGGAGCTGCGACTTTCGCGAGTCGAGCGGAGCGTTGGCGGCGCGCGCAGCGGAGAGCAGCACGTCGCGCAGCTCCTTGTACTGGCGCGTGGCGCGGAGGGCGTCCTCGACGTAGGCGAGCGCCTCGGGGTGTTGCGGATCCGTCTCGAGGACGTCGCGATACTTCCCGAGCGCTCCCTTCTTGTCCCCCTTGCCCGCGAGCATCATCGCGATCTCGATCTGCTTCGCGACGCGCTCCGCCGGCGGCAGCTGCGCGCTGTGCCGATCCATGTGGGCGGCGAGCTCGTTCGTCTTGCCGGCCTTCGCGTAGAGATCGCCGAGCTTGATCGCGACCGAGGGGTTCGGATCGTTCTCGAGCGGCTTGAGCATCTTGATCGCGTCCTCGAGACGTCCGCTCGTCTCGTAGGTCTTCGCGAGGTTCGTGCGCGCCTCGCTGACCATCGCGCCCTTTGGGTTCGCGTCGACGTAGGCAGCCCAGCGCGCCTCGAGATCGTCTCGGCCGACCTGCTTCGCGAAGTGGTCGACGAGCTGCATCGCGCGGTCGTGACCGGGCATCGCGTCGAGCGCGGACTCGGAGTACGCGAGCGCGTGATCGCCGTCGTACTGCTGCGCCATCTCGACGAGCAGATCCGCGGCTTCCTTGCGCTCGCTCTCGGGGACGGTGTCGCCGGCGAGGATGCGCGAGACGATCGAGGTCGCGAGCTCGTACTGCAGGCCCATGTCGTCGGGCACGAGGCGGAGCGCGCTGCGCAGAGCGTTCGTGCCCCCCTTCGCGTCGCTGTTCGCCTGACGGAGGGCAGCCTCGTCGCGGAGGAGCGCGATCTTCCGTTCCTGATCGTCGATCGCGCGGATCTCGAGCTCGTAGAGGGGGTAGGCCTCCTTCACGTCGCCCTGCGCCTTGAGGAGCTCACGCGCGGCGTAGATCGCGGTGACCGCGCCGGGGTCGACCTCGAACGCCTTCTTGTAGTTCTCGAGCGCCTTGCGCGGCTGGGACAACGGCGGATCCTGCCAGAGGCGACCGAGATCCTCGTGCAGGATCGACAGCCGCTGCGTGAGCGCCGGATCGTGCGCGGCGATCTGCGCGAGGGCCTTGGCGCGGCGTTCGTAGAGCGCGACGAGCGCCCGGTGATCGCCCTTCTCGCGATAGAGCGCGGCGAGGCGGTCGCTCGCGACGTCGCTCGCAGGGTCCTTCTCGATCGCGCGCATCAGGAGCGTGGCCGCGCGGCGGGCGTCGCCGAGCGCGGAGGACCAGACGTTCGCGGCCTCCGAGAGCCAGTGGGCGGCGAACGTCGTGTCCTGCGTCAGGTCACCCACGCGCTCGAGGAGCGACGCGTAGGCACGCGGATCCGCCTGTCCCTGGCCGTACGCCGTCTGCAGCGCATGCTGGTCGTTCGGGTCCGCGACCAGCCTTCGGACGAGCTCCTCCATCTGCGCGGGATGCATCGGAATGGGGGAAGGTACCATCGTTTCGCGTACGAAAGGGCACGTGATCTCAGGGCGGGGCGGTCACGGTTCGACGCTGCAAGTCATCGCGCGCGTCTTCGCCGCTTCGAAGCTCCGCGGCTTCCGGTTTTGCCCGGGGCACAGTTCGACCGCCCCAGCGGCAGGACCTGGGGGTCGGGCAGGGCGTCGACGTCGGTACCCGAACGCCGGAGCGGCGCGCGCGCACCCGACCAAGAGCGCGACGAGCGGCTTCAGGACGGCTTGCGCGGCCGCGGTCGCATCGGACCGATGAAGCCGTCCATCGCGGCGACGATCCCCTGGTTCTTCGTCTCGAGCGGCAGCACATGGACGTGGTCGGCGAGATCGCTCTCCGCCGACATCTCTTCGAGGATCACGATCTCCGGCGTGGAGTCGTCGTTCACGGCCGGCATCGGCGGGAGCGGCTGGCTCTTCATTGCGTTCGCGCGCTCCGGCGACGGCACCGGCATCGGCTGCGCGAGCATCGGCGGGAGCGGCTCGCAGTCGATGATCACGACCGAGATGTTGTCGCGCGAGCCAGCGTCCTTCGCCATCTCGATGAGGAGGTTCACCTGGTCTTCCGGCGTCCGCTCGAGGGCGAGGGCCTCTGCGATGTGGGCTTCGGCGAGGTAGGCGTGGAGGCCGTCCGACGAGAGCAGGTACTTGTCGCCCGGACGGGGCACGATTGACTTGAGCGTGACGCGCGGCGCGTCCGCCATGCCGAGCGCGCGCGTGATCACGTGCCGCGGGAGCTTCGCCAGCACGTCGTCGTCGAGCTCGGGGCGCATCTCGAGCACCTCGTTGATCAGCGAGTGATCCTGCGTCATCGCCTCGAGGGCGCCGTCGCGAAGTCGGTAGCAGCGGCTGTCCCCCACGTGCGCGACGTGGAGCAGCTGCGTGCGCGGCTCGAGCCACGCGGCGACGATCGTCGTCCCCATGCCGCGATGGCGGTTCGACGCCTTCGCGACCTCCGCGATCTCCTTGTTGGCATGGTGGATCGCGGCCGAGAGTCGCCGCGCGGCCGTCGGCAGGCCGAAGGTGTCGAACTCGGGGCGGTCCTCATGGACCTTCTCGGTCGCTTCGAAGTAGTGCGCGATCGTCGTCGTCGCGAGGGCGCTCGCGACGTTGCCGGCCTCGTGTCCTCCTGCGCCATCGGCGAGCAGGAAGAGGTGGAAGTCCGGGCGCAGCAGAACGGTGTCCTCGTTGTGTTTGCGGCCACGGCCGATGTCGGCCACGCCCGCCGAGACGACGCGAAAGGGAAGCTCCATGCGCGAGAGCATACTCGCGTCAGGGCTGCGGCTGCGTCTGGGTCCGGGTGCGCGTCGGCACGAGCGCAGCGGCGATTTCATCCACGTGATCATCGGGTTGCCCGAGCTCCCGGAGGGCGCGCGCGAGCTCGACGACATACTCGACGTTCGTACCGCTCGGTCCGACCGCCGACGCGATCTGCGCGACCAGAGCGGACAGCGGCGCGGGACCGAGGAAGTTCTCGTTGTGCTCGCCGGCGAGGAACAGCACCCCGCGGGCGAACGCGTCGCCTTGTTCGTCGAGGAGGTCGACCTCGTGCCGCTCGTACCCGTTCTGCTCCCGATGATCGAGGTGCGCGAGGACCTCGGCGACGTCTCTCGCGTCGATGCGGAACGCGACGCCGAACACGCGCGCATCGGGCGCGGCGATCAGCGTCGCGACGCGCCCGAGCGCGCCCGGCACCCCCCGATGATCGTCGCTCCCCTGCCACAAGCGACGCGCAAACCCGCGCACCCACGTCTTCCGCCTCTCGACGAAGGGGAACGAGGGGCGCCAGATCAAAGAGCCGTAACCGAAGACCCAGACGTCGTTCACGGAGAGCTCACGGAGCGAGTTTGCAGCTCACCTTCGGGGTGAAGGCTGCGCCCGGCGCCTCGAGGAACGTCACGACCTCCTCGACCGCGTTCGGCGCGACGGTGACCGTTTGTACCTCGGGATTCACGTCCGTCGAGACCGCGCACGTCGCGGCCTTCTTGCAGCCGTTCGACAGGAGCACGACGTGCCGATAGCCGTACCCGGTCGAGCGGGCCTCTCCCCAGTGCGCGACGCAGGTGCTGGGATTGGGCGGCGCGGGCGTCGGCGGCTCCGGCTTCTTCGTCCCCGCGTCCGACGCGAGCTCATCGGATCCACCGGACGGCGCCCCGCCCGCGACGGCGGCGACGACGAGTACCGCTGCGCCGACGAAGCTGGTCAGTAGACGGACGATCATGACGTTCACAACGTAAGACGAGCCACCACGCCTGGCCATTCTTCGGCGGAACGAAACACGAGAAAACACGGAGGCACGGAGGCGCGGAGGCGAGAGGGAGGCGAGAGTCGAGAGGTCTGCCGGCCTCTTCCCTGACGCCACGAGGCTCTGGCGCGCTGCAGCGTCGAGGCTGGGAGGCGTGCGCGCGGCAGCACCTCTTGACTCTCCTCCCTCTCGCCTCCGCGCCTCCGCGCCTCCGTGTTTTCTCGTCTCGTCGTGGAATCGCGCCCGGCTCGCGAGCAAAGAATTTGGCCCCTGGTATGCCGCGGTGCGTAGAGAGTCGTCATGATTGTCGCGCTCACCGGACAGAAGGGTGGAGTCGGCAAGAGCACGACTGCGATCAACCTCGCAGTCGCTGCGCTCTCGAGAGGGAAGCGCGTGCTCTTGGTCGACGCGGATCCGCAAGCCACCGCGCGCACGTGGGGGGACGTCGCGGCCGAATCCGGCCAACCGACGCCCACCGTCGTCGCGATGGGACCGACCATGCACAAGCCGGGGCAGCTGCCGGCGATGGCGAAGGACTTCGACCTCGTCGTCATCGACTGCCCGCCGCGTCACGGCGACGTGCAGCGTGCCGCGCTCATGATCGCCGACGTCGCGATCCTCCCGTGCGGTCCGTCGGCCGCCGACGCATGGGCGCTCGCGTCCGCGCTCGAGGTGATCGGCGAGGCGAGGGTGCTCCGCGAGGACCTGCGCGCCGCGATCCTCATCACCCGCAAGCAAGGGCGCACCGCGCTCGGCAAGGGCGCGCGCACCGTGCTCGAAGGGTCCGAGCTCCCCGTCCTGAAGACCGAGCTCACGCAGCGCATCGCCTATCAGGAGGCGATCGCCGCGGGGATGGGTGTCACCTCCTTCGCGCCGCGCGACGCCGCTGCGAAGGAAATCATGTCGTTGCTCTCCGAGATCGAGGAGTTCTCCCATGGCGAAGAAGCCGCTGACCGTCACGCTCCGCAAACCGTCGCTCCCGAGCACCTCGCCGCCGCAGAGTGACACGAAGGCCCCCTCGGAAGAGGGCGCCGACGCGTTCGTCGACGGCGGTCGCGCGGGCTTCCGCCGCACCGTCGTCTACCTGCCCGAGGCGCTCGCCGACCGTCTCGCGCTCCACTGTCGCTCGCGCGATCGCGACGTGAGCGCGCTCGTCACCGAAGTGATCGAGCGTCACCTCGCCGGCATGGAGACCGCGCCGCGCGTCGAGCGCGTGGAGGTCGACACCGATCCGATGCGCCTGCTCGTGCGCTGGGTGGAGAAGACCTTCCCCCGCGTCGCCGCGATGCGCCCGGCTTGGTTCTAGACTTCCTTCAGCCGTGTTGCGGCGGGTGAGGCTGCGACTCCGCGAACTGGCGGTAGTCCTCTTCGAGTGACGCGAGGGTCGCGCGGGCGTCGAACGAGGCAACGTTGCTCGTCTTCTGGACGAGCTCCTCGCAGTGGGCGACGGACCGTTGGATGTCGCGCAGTTGCTCGATCGCGCGCTGCATCCGGGCCACCGTCGCCGTGCAGTCGCCCATGCCGTCGCGGAGGAGCGCCGTGCCGATCTCGAGCGTTTGCAGCGGTGTGCCGGTGCCGTCACGGAGCGCGAGGAAGAGCGTCGCGAGTCGCTGGAATGCCGCGGCCTCTGCGCGTACGCGCGCGGCAGCGAGCTCGGTGCGGTGGGTGCGCAGTCGGTAGTAGATGGTGCCGCAAGCGACCAACGTGAACACGACCGTCTGCGCGGGCTCGCCCGGCGCGGCCATCGGGTTCGCGGCGAAGTCCATGACGAAGTACTCGATCACGGCCTCGATCCCGATCGCTGCGGTCAGCCCGAGCGCGAGATAGAGCGGACCGGGCGTCATCAACGCAGCCGGCAGGAGCACGAACTTGAAGCCGGTGAACGGTGTCCAAGGGAGGCCGGCGGCCGCGCGCTTCACCTCGGCGATCCACATGATCGGGAGGAGCGGTAGCGCCACGACGAAGTACGCCGCGACCACGAACGGGGTGGTCGGGCGATCTCTCCGCTGCCAGAGCAGGCCGACCACGACCATGTTGAGGAGGACGTGCGCCATGCGGAGATCGACCATCGGATGCACCCCGACGATCGGGACCTCCAGAAGGGCATAGCCGGCCTGGCCTGCCGCGAGCAGGACGGCTGCCGTCATGGCCATCTGCCAGTTCCAGCGCGCCTCCTCTCGCTGAACGCGAGGGTCGAGGCTCTCGGGCGGTCTCTCACGCCGCATGCTCATCCCCCTGCTGCGAGCTGCCTCAGCACGTTCGCGTCGATCGGCTTCTCGAGCACCACCGCGTCCGCGATGCGACACGCCTCTTCCACGAGCGGGTGGGTGCGCGCGTGTCCCGTGAGGAAGCGGATGCGCCCGTGGAACGCGTGGTCGCGCAGCCAACGGTACGCGTCGATCCCGCTCGGCGAGTCCGGTCCGAGGTTCACGTCGAGCAGAGCGAGATCGCACGCGAGCGCCTCGTCGGGATGGGTGACGAGCTCGTCGTACGAGCCACATTCCACGCAGGACGCGCGGCAGCCGAAGCGGAGCAGATCCCGCATGACTTCCCGCAGATCGTCGTCGTCTTCGAGGAGGAGTACTCGGCCCACGGTGCCGCCTTTCGGGCTCCGAAGGGAGACCCGTTCAACGTTGGAGTCCGCGGCGCCGCGAACGTGTCGGCCAGTTGTCGCGAGCGAACTTGGCCCGCGCATGCGCCGACCCGTAGTGGACGATGCATGTCGTACGCGCGCTTCCGCACCTGGGTTCGCGACTTCTTGTCGCGTGAGCTCCGCCGTCCGTATTCGCATGCAGCGTTCGGGTTGCTGCTCGCCGGATGCATGAGTCACATGACTCCGCGCGGGAAGCTCGACGACACGGTCCAGGAAGTGAACATGGCCGCGCGCTTCGGCCGGACGGACATCGCGACGGAGCGCGTCGCGCCGTCGGCCCGCGCAGCGTTCATCAAGCGCCACAAACTGTGGGGCGGCGACGTCCGCATCGTCGAGGTCGAGTACGGCGGGATCGAGAAGATCACCGACTCCGAGGCCATCATCCTGGTCGGGTTCGGTTGGTTCCGACCCGTAGAGGGCGTCCTCCGCACGACGGTGGTCCGCCAGACCTGGAAGAACGACCAAGGGTCCGGCCCCTGGTACCTCTACGACGAAGAGCGCGCCAACGGCGACGTGGGCCTCCTCGGCGAGCAGACGACGGTCCTCACGCCCGGCAAGAAGAACATGCAGTTCGAGACGACCGTCATCAAGTAGTCGGTCTCTCGGCGCAGGTCTCGACTCGCGCCGCGACCTGTTGGACGCTCGGCCTCACGCGACATGGTGGAAGACGATCCGCTCCTCGGTAGGACGCTCGCCGGTCGCTATCGGCTGATCGCCCGCCTCGGGACGGGCGGGATGTCGTCCGTCTACCTCGCGCGCCACGTGCTCATCGAGCGGCTCTCCGCGATCAAGGTGCTCGAAGACGGGCTCGCGCCGTCGGAGCCCGTCGGGGAGCCGAGCGTCTACGCCGAGACGTTCCTCCGCGAAGCGCGCGCCGTGAATCGGATCAACCATCCGAACATCGTCGAGATCTCCGACTACGGCGAGGCCCTCCTCACCCTCCAGCCCGGGGTGCGACGGAACATCGTCTACCTCGTGATGGAGTACGTGCCAGGCGAGTCGCTGCTCTCGGCGCTCGGGCGCTCGGTGCTGTCACCGTCGCGCGCGCTCAACATCGCCATCCAGATCGGGTCTGCCCTCGCGCGCGCACACCAGACTGGGATCATCCACCGCGACATCAAGCCGGAGAACATCCTCCTCGTCCAACGGAAGAACGAGGACGATCTCGTCAAGCTGACGGACTTCGGCGTCGCGAAGATCGCGCAGCGGACGCGCGGGAACGCGAGCTCCGATCACGTGTTCGGCACCGCCGGGTACATCGCGCCCGAGTACCTGCTCGGCGAGACGGCGATCGACGGGCGCGCCGATCTGTACTCGCTCGGCGTCGTCCTCTACGCCGCGCTCAGCGGCATGATGCCGTTCGACGGCACGAGCGAAGCGGATCTGCTCACCAAGCCGCTCGTCGAGGAGCCGATCCCGCTCGGCCAGCGCGTGCGTGGGGTGCCGCCGCAGCTCGAGGCCGTGGTGATGCGCTGCCTCCGCCGCCGCGCCGACGAGCGGCCGAACGACGCGTTCGCCTTCCTCGACGAGCTGTCGCGCGCCGCGCTGTCGTCCGGGATCCGCGCGTCGGACCCGCTCGCCCCGCAGGATCGGGCGGAGGTCGCGCCACAGATCGAGGTCGCGACGATCGAGGACGATCCCGCGCCTCCTTCCTCGCACGCGCCCGGAGTGCCTCCGGCGCCTCGGCTCGGCACGGTCACCCCGGCGTCGCTCGTGTCTGCGTGGCACGCGCACTGGAGGGCGATCGAGGCGCGCATCGAGCGGTCGAAGATCGTGTTGCCTCCGGGCACTGCCGACGACTTCCATCGCGCCATGCTCCTCACCGAAGGGATCGAGCGCGTCGCGTACATCGTCGCGCAGACCCAGCGCACGCTCGACGAGACCGAGACGGAGGCGCGCGAGTTCCGCGCCACCATGGGCAACGCGATCGATCATCTCGCGCGCGATCTGTCGAAGGAGCACGCCCGCGTGCAGGAGCTCCTCTCCGAGCGCGCGCAGCTCCACCTTCGTCGTCGTCACGCGAAAGACCCCGGGGTCGCCGACGCGATCCTCTGGGAAGAGGCCTCGATCGACGCCGAGCTGCGCAAGGCAAAGGCGATCCACGAAGATCTCGGCCAACAGATCGGCGCGCTCCAGGACGAGCTCTTCCGACGGAACAACCTCCACGAGGATCAGGTGCAACGGACCATGGCGGGATTGGAAGGGGAAGCTGCTGCGATGGCGACGCTCCACCGTGAGCTAGAGCTCTTGTCGATGGCGGCGGCGATGTTCCTCCAAGGCGTGACCAGCGTGCGGCCGCCCGCCCCGGGTGGCCCTCGTGGTGCGAGATGAGCCGGATCCTGGTCATCGCGAACCCGCGGTCGCGCGGCGGTGCGACCGGCAAGAAGCTCCCCGAGATCGAGCGCGGACTGCGGAGGCACGGCCTCTCCTACGAGCTCGCGACCACGACCCGCGCCGGTCACGCGAGCGAGCTCGCGCGCGCGGCGTTCGGCACCGACGTCGAGTGCATCGCGGTCGTCGGCGGGGACGGCACGCTGAACGAGGTCTCGCAGGCGTACCTCGACGAACGCGGCGAAGCGGTCGTCGGGCCGGATCTCGCGCTCCTCCCGAGCGGCTCCGGCGGCGACTTCCGCAAGACGCTCGATCTCTCGGGCTCGATCGAGGAGGCCGCCGCGAAGATCCGCTTCGGGGGTCGGCGCTCGATCGATCTCGGCGCGCTCTCGATGATCGCGCACGACGGCCGCCCGATCGTGCGGGCCTTCGTCAACATCGCGTCGTTCGGGGTCGGCGGGGTCGTCGATCAGCTCGTCAACGACTCGCCCAAGTGGATGGGCGGCAAAGCCGTCTTCTTCCTCGCGACGCTCCGCTCGCTCGCGACATTCAAGAACATGGACGTGCGGATCCGCATCGATTCGATCCCGTTCTACGAGGGCAAGATCTTCAACGTCGCCATCGCGAACGGCCGCTACTTCGGCGGCGGGATGAAGATCGCGCCGCACGCCGATCCGGGGGACGGCCGCTTCGAGGTCGTCGCGCTCGGGGATCTCTCGCGCACCGAGATCATCCAGCTCTCGGCGAAGATCTACCAGGGCTCTCACCTCGGCGAGCTCGGCGTGTCGGTCGGGAGCGGTCGCGTGATCGAGGCAGAGCCCGTGCACCCGTGGGGGTCGGTGCTGCTGGACGTCGACGGCGAGGCGCCCGGACGGTTGCCGATCCGCGCGAGCATCCTCCCGGGAGCCCTCACCTTCCGCGCGTAGCGCCGATTACGGCGTCGCGCGCATGTCCGAGAGGAGCTGCGACGCGTTCGTCGAGGTCGGGAGCGACACGCCCGCGCTCGGGAGCGCAGTCGTGATCTCGCCCGTCGCGCGTGCGGCCATCGCGCCGCTGCCTGCGACCGCATCGGGGAGGCGGACGAAGATCGTGGGCTTGTTCCCCATCGCCTGCTTCGCGCCCATCACCGCCTGCGTGGTCGCAGTGGCGTTCGCGCCCGGGACGACGAGCTCGACGACGTCGGCGCGGGCTCCGATCGCCGCGAGCGACAAGCCGTGTGAGGGGAGCGTCGTCGACACGAAGAGCTTCTTCCCTGCCGCGTGCACCTTCGTCGCCAGGTCGTTGAACGCCGGCTCGGAGAGCCCATCGGTCGACGAGAGGCCGACGCCCGCAACCGCCGCGGGCAGACCGGTGCCGAGCGCCGCAGTGAGCGGCCCCGCTTGATCGAACGCGACCACGTAGCCCACGAGCGGAGCGTCGACGCGGACGCGCTCGGAAAATCCCAGTGCGTCGGCCGTCGACGTCCGCGCGATGACGAGATCACCCGAGCGGAGGAACGGCGAGATCGACGTCCAGTACGTCTCGGCGCCCGCCGTACCGTGCATCGGCACCAAGAGCGGCGCGGTGATCGCCGGCGTGGGATTGACGACGCCGGCATTACTGCCACTACTGCCACCATTGCTGCCGCCGGCGCCCGCGGTGCCTGCGCCGCTCGTCCAGAGGGGCGTATCACCCGTGGCGCCACCAACGGTGGGTGTAGGCTGCGGTCCAGGCGGAGGACCGAGCGGACCCCCGCCATAGATCGGCACGACGTACGGGGTGGTGTTCTCGATCTTCGTGCCGCCCTTGGTCGTGAGCGCGCCCGTCGTCGCGGGCGTGCTCGGCGGAGATGTGGCACCCGTCGCCACGGACGCAGGCGTGTTCGCCACGGACGCAGGCGTGTTCACCGGCGTAGAGGTCGTCTGCGGAACGTTGGTCGCCGAGGGCGTCTCCGCGCGCTCCCCTCCTTCTTCCGCGCGCGGCCCGCCACCCAGTGCGGTGGGCGCGGACAGGGGCGGCGGCGCGTTCGCAGGAAGCGGCGTGGCTTCCGTCGGGGGTGCGGCCGAGACGCCCGTCGACGCTGCGAGCGGTGGCCGCGGCGAGATTGGTGCGTAGGGAGGGGGCGCCCGATGGTTGCCGGCGACGCTCGGCACTTCATCAGGGAACGACGGGAACGGCCTCGTCGCGATGGGATCACCGACGTCGACCGTGCTGGGTGCAGAGCTGATCTGCGGATACGCGAGGATCGCCCCACCCACGAGCACTGTGCTCCCGAACAGCGCGAGGCCGAGCGGGACGTTCCAACTACGAGTCACCCTGTGCATACCGACACCTCGGCCTGGAAGAGGTGCAACGGTCGCGCCGGGAGCGTCCGAGCCACGAAAGGTGACCGAACCAGGGACGATCCTCACAGCCGAGTGCTAGTCTGCCGCGCCCCGGAACAGGCGCTCGTAGCTCAGCTGGATAGAGCGGCGGCCTTCTAAGCCGTTGGTCGCGCGTTCGAGTCGCGCCGAGCGCGCAGAGTATTTCGTGTTTGGTTGTCGTGGCACGACAGGTTCCACGACAACTTCACGACACAGGGTCGTCCGTGCGGAACTCCGGGATGGCCGCGTCGAGCGCGTCGAGGTCGCCGAGGGTCAACTCGGCTACGGACTGGGCGATGCGTCGGTAGCGCGCGATCATCTGTGACGACCGATGTCCCGTTCGCGCGGACACCCATGCCTCCGTCCGGTCGTTCGCGAGCGCCGTCGTGACGAAGGTCGCCCGAAGGTCGTGAACACGGATGGGGTCGAGTGTCGCTGCGCTCGAACAGCACCTCCCGTGCGACGCCCGCGAGCTTGAGGTGCTCACGGAGACGCTGGGCGAGTTCGTAGCGGTCGATGGGCTCGCCGTCGTCCTCGGTGAAGATGGTGGTGCGTGCGTCCGTCGTGGGGCGGATCTTGTCGAACCAGATCGTGCAGGCGCGTGCCACTCCCGGCGAGAGCTTCCACGACCGAGGGTCGTGGGTCTTGTTCCGGTCGAGAACGAGCGCACCACGTTCGAGGTCGAGATCCCGACGTTCGAGGGCGAGCGCCTCACCAGCGCGGAGCCCTTCTCGCGCGAGGAAGCCGTAGAGGAACCGGTACACGAGGGGGATGTTGACGGCTCCGAGAAGTCGACGATCCTCGTCGGGGTAGAGGTGCGTGCGGGCGGCGGTCACCTCGACACGCGGGAGCCAGCCTTTCGGCAGCGGGCTCGTGGTGATCTCGCGCATCGGGTAGGCCGCGATCGTGAGCAGCCGGTGGACCGCCTGCGCGATGTGTCGGCGGGCATGGTCACATGCCCCAGCGTTCAGAGTCGCCTGGCAGTGCGTCCGCTCGGGCGTTACGCTTCGCGCGTGGCAAACCGCGGCGTGTCGATATCTGTGCTCGTTGGATTGACCGTACTATCAACCTTCGCGGGTCGCAGCGTGTCGTCCGCACCGTCGCCGCCCGGGTCCGCTTCCGCCGCGCCCTCATTTACCCCAATAATCCCGAAGAAATTGCTACCCTCGCCTGCCAATCCAGCCGGAGTGTGTCCCGCCGGGATGGCCTTCGTTCCGGGGGGGGTATTCCGTGCCGCTAGTGAAGTGCAGGTCACTCCCATTTCGTCTTTTTGCATGGACCAGAGCGAAGCGACGCGGGGGTCGTATCGAGCGTGCGTCGCGTCCGGCGCATGTGCTCCGGTGCCCGCTCAAACGCAGGGGTGTGGCCTTGGCGACGCCAAGGATGATCTCCTGCCGATGACGTGCATCAAGTTCGCCGAAGCGGACCGTTATTGCGTGTCGCTCGGACGACGGCTGCCGTCAGGGCGCGAGTACGAGTGGGCAAGCCGGAGTGCGAACGCCGCGTTTCGGCACCCATGGGGGAACGCCGCACCGGAGGGCCGCGCTTGTTTCGATCAGGCTTCACTGTGCCCGATTGCACTGTTCGTTTCCGGAGCTTCTCTTCAAGGGATCGTCGATCTGGTGGGAAACGCTCAGGAGTGGGTGACCGACGGTACCGCCGCGGCGCGTGAGGTTCGCGGAGGTACCGCGCGCCACACGGCGAGCGACATGATCGGCTCTCGAAGATCTCTGCTTGAGCCCACCAGCGTAGATCGGTTTGTCGGATTCAGGTGTGTGCTCCAGTCGTAGCGAGAAATGCAGAGACCAAGAACCGGAGGTCACTATGCCCGTCGGACCCGAAGTCGATCCCATCGATATCAAGCGCTCGATCATCGACGGTTTGACGGTGGACATCCGCGACCTTGAGGCGGACGTAGACGCTTGGGGTCGAGATATCGACCGGCTTCGCGGTGACCTGTCACAAGGACTTCCGGATCCGAGAAACCCGAACGGCCGCATCTGGCCGACGCCTTGGGTGGACTGGAACCAGAAAGAGATCGATCGCTTCAAACGCAACTGGCACAACGGCAGACTTCGCATCAAGGAGATGCGTGATCTATTGGACGCAATCGGCGGGCGCGGCGCGTTCGGCATCGACGTTGGCGCCGAGTTCGGTGAAAGAGACTTCGGTGACAGTGGCCTCGGTCAGGGAGGCCTCGGTCAGGGAGGCCTCGGTCAAGGAGACTTCGGTG
>JBKJQC010001200.1:0-21550 GCA_046593995.1 Polyangiales bacterium | reverse complement strand
ACGGCCACGGCCACGGCCACGGCCACGGCGAAGTCTTGCGGCTTTCGGCGCTCTCGTCCCGTCGACTCGAGCCGACGCCGTCGCGCTCGCCGAGGTTTGTGCGTCGGTCTCGCTGCTCGCTGCTCGCTGCTCGCTGCTCGGCGCTCGCGGCTCGCTCTCGCTCTCGGCACCGTGTCCGAAGGGCGCGGGGCTCGCCTGCGCGTCGTGAGCGTCTCGGTGAACGGAGCGCAGCGATTCTCGAAGGTGACGGGCGCGAACACCAGGCGGTTCAGTCGTCGTCGTCGTCCTTCGCCGGCTTTTTCTTCTTCTTCCCTCCGCTCGGCTCCTTCAGCTTGATGTCCTCGAGGAGGTCGATGCGCATCGCGTATTTGTAGACGGACTGCTTGTTCGACTCGAGCAGCCCGCCCGCGTTGATCGCGACGACCTTGCCGTCGGTGTTGAAGATCGGCGAGCCGCTCGTCCCCGGCGTCGTCTGGCCTTCGTGCTGCACGAGCCACGCGTCCTCGAAGGAGTCGGCGCGCTGGCCGAGCGAGTCGGTGATGCGGCCGACGTGGCTGAACATGAACACTGCGACGGGGGAGGCTTCGTCCATCGTGCGGCCGGGGAAGCCGATCACGTAGAGCGAGTCGCCGGGGCCGAGCTTCTTCAGCCCGACGCCGTCCGCGAGCTCGACGACCTGCGGCGCGTCGTCGTCCTCGAGCGTGAAGAGCCCCACGTCGGGCGTGATGGTGGCGCCGTGATGCTTGTACTTCGGGTGGCCCTTGTGGGCGGCCACCTTGAACATCTTCGGATCGCCCCCCTTGTTAGATTCGTTGAGGTGCACCCAGATGTCGGCGCCCTTGTCCTCGAAGTCCTCGGCGGCCTTCACGCAGTGCGCGTTCGAGGCGAGGAGGCGGGGCTTGATCGCGAACGCGGTGCAGAAGCCCCCCTTCTCGTAGCTCTTGCCGTGGTGGGCGACGAGCATGAAGAGGCCGCCCTTGTTCGCGTCGTAGATCGTGCGACCGACGTTGCCGTCCGAGCCGCCCTTGAGCTTGGCGATCTTGTCTTCGATCTCCTTGCGACGCGGATCGTTCATCCCGAGCTTCTCGAGCTCGGCCTGGAGCGCGGCGGGATCGTCGGGGGTGCGGTACGCGACGACCCCGATCGCGGCGGTCGACGCGAGGACCATGAGCACGAGCACTGCGATGATCGCCTTGAGGCGCCCCGTCGCCTTGGTCACGTCCTTCTCGACGAGCGCGCGGATCTCCTGCGTCGACTTCCCGCGCTTCTGCTGCTGCATCATCGCGCCGACGTGCGCGAGGAGCGTGCGCTGCCCCATCTTGCCGCCGGCGTGCGCCGGCGCAGCCGCCGGGATCGGAGGCAAAGCATCGTGCGCGGCTTGCGTTCCGTAGGCGGGTGGCGAGCCGTGCGCGGGCTGGGTCCCGTACGCCGGCTGCGTGCCGTATGCGGGCTGCGTGCCGTGCTGCGGCTGCTGCGGGTAGTGCGCGGCGTAGTGGGCGTGCGGCTCCTGCTGGTGCGGCGCGACCTGCGTGTACGCGGCCGGTCCCGGCGCGTAGCCCGACTGCGCCGTGTTCACCGCCGGGTGCGGGGCGAGGAGCTCGATCTGCACGCGCGGACCCTGCGGACCGAGCTGGATCTGATCGATCGGACCGAGCACGTGGTGTTGCACGCGTCGCATGCTCTCGAGCGGGAGGAACACGCCGTTGCGGCTCGCGAGATCGACGAGCACCCACCGGCCGTTCTCCGCGCGGAGCTCGCAGTGGTGACCCGACGCGTCGAGATCGACGTTCGGATCGAAGGCGAGATCGTTGTCCGGCGCGCGTCCGATCCGGATCACCGGCTGCGCGAGATCGAGGCGTGCGCCCGATCGCGCGCCCGACAACACCGTCAGTCGGAGCATGGTCCCGGAGCTTAGCCCGCGAGAGCGCCCGCGCTTCTTTCGCGTCGCCGTCGCCTCACGGCGGGAGCTTACCGCCGAGCAGGGCATAGACCCCGACGACGACGAGGCCGATCGCCAGCACCGTCGCGATCCAGATCCACGGCGACATCCCGGCACCAGGGAGGCCCGCGGCGCGGAGCTCGTCACCGCTCGGTCCGCCTGCCGTGGCACCGACCGGCGCCATCGCAGGCGTGGCCGTTCCGCCGGGATCCTGCGCGCGCATCTGCGACAGGAACTCGGCGCTGTTCACTCCGACCTGAGTCGCTGCGAGTTTTGCGTTGCCCGCCCCCGGATGCGGCGCCGCCCTCGGCGGCTCACCTGCTGTTCCGGGGGCCGCCGTAGGGGGGAGCGCCACCGCTGGGGCAGCATCCGCGGGGGGGTACTGCGTCGTGTCCTCCGTCTGGAAGACGTACTTCGTATACTTCGCGGGGTCGTCCTCGGCGCCTGGCGGTCGCGGTCCGTCGAACTTCACGACGATGACCGTGATGTTGTCGTGACCGCCGGCCTCGTTCGCCTTGTCCGTGAGGACCTTGCAGACGTCGATCGGCTCGGGGTTCGCGAGGAGCGCCTGTCGCATCTCCTCGGCGCGGACCATTCCGGAGAGACCGTCGGAGCAGAGGAGCAGTGTGTCGCCGGCGCGCACGCGGACGAACGTCAGATCGACCTGCACGCTGTCGGCGGTGCCGAGCGCCTGCAAGATGATGTTCGAGTGCTCGAAGTTCTCGGCTTCTTCTTCGGTGAGCTGACCGGCTTCGATCAGCTGGTTCACGAGCGACTGGTCGCGCGTGACGAGGTGGAGCTGATCGCCGCGGAGCATGTAGCCGCGCGAGTCACCGACCTGCGCGAGGAACAGGTACTCGTCGACGAGCGCAGCCGCCGTCGCCGTCGTGCCCATGCCGCGCCGGTTCCGATCGAGCTTCGCCTCGGCGAAGATCCGCATGCCTGCGACCTCGACGGCACGCACCAAGCGGCGCGCAAACTCGTCGCGGTTGCGCGGCGGACCGCCGGCCTGCATCTGCTCGTAGATGATGTCGACCGCGAGCTTGCTCGCGACCTCGCCTGCGGCGGCGCCCCCCATCCCGTCGCAGACCGCGAACAGGGTGCCGTTCGAGCCGACGACATGGGTGCGGATGTTCTCCATCAGCCCGCGTGCGCCTTGCGACAGATCCGCGACGAGGAAATTATCCTCGTTGTGCTCGCGGATGCGCCCGACGTCGGTGCGGCCGAAGAGACGGATTCGAATCTGCCCATCCTGCACCGGCGGCATGGCTGCGGGTGTTCCAGGAGGGGTTGCGGCTGGCGGGGGTGCGGTCGGCACGTCGATGACGCCCATGGGTTTGGTCTGCGTGCGAGCGCCCTCGGTCATCGAGGCCTCCGGAGAGGATGCGTTCGCGGAGCCTTCGACCTTGTTGTCGTTCACGACACGCCGCCGGGCGCCGGCACGTCGACGCGGAAGAGATGATGCCCGATGCGGAACTGATCCCCGTCGTGCAGTACGAGCTCGTCGTGGATCTGCACGAAGGTACCATTGGAGGAGCCGAGATCGTGCAACACGTAGTTCTGCCCGTCGCGGCGCACCGCGGCGTGACGTCGCGACATGAACACATCCTCGGGATAAGTGCGGTCGCCCACCTCGCGCCCGACGACGAACTCGTCGCGCAGGAGATAGAGCACGTCACGGGCTAGGCCCTCGACCGTGCGCTGCACGAGCCGAGCGCGTGTCACGGGCGCGGGCGATCCGAAGAGGAGGACGCCATGCTGCATGGCTGGACCGCGCGCCCCCTCGATTTCGGTCACGGCCTCGAATCTTAGCACCTGCTGACCACAGAGAAGCAAGTCTCCGGCAACCAGCACGTGCGGCGAACGAAGGCGAACGTAGACACCGTTGACGGAGGCCAGGTCGGTGAGCACGAGCGACGGTGCGGCATTCGGGTCGTTGCTCCGGCGCACGGAGATCCGCGCATGACGCGTCGAGAGGTACGGATCGTCCGCCAAGAGGATGTTCCCCTCGGTGCGCCCGACGTCGGTCACCTCGGCCGTGATCGCGTGCTGAGCCCCCTCGCTGCCGTCTTTTGCGATGCGGACGAGGCGCGCGCGGACGGAGACGTCGCCGATGCCGTGGAGCGGGCGGGTGAGCTGGTTCGGCTGCTCCTCGAGCGGAATCCCCGCGGCGGGCGGGTGCGGCATGGACAGCGCCGTCTGCGGCTGGTGCGGGTAGTGCGCCGGCGTGGGGGGCGCGATCTCGGACGCTCCCGAGCCCCCTGAGAGCGCCATCGGCGAGGAGGGACGCGCGTTCGATTGGCGACCGTTCGAGGCCGGATCGTTCGCGCCGAGGCGTGCCCCGCAGAACTTGCAGAAATCCGCGCCGGGATCGGCGACGCCTCGACACCGGCCACACACGACCGAGACGGGCGGGCCCCCGGTCGGCGCCGTCGGCGACGCGGGCATGATGCGGGGAGCCTGCGTCTGGGCGAGCGGCCCGCGCGGGGAAGGGACGCCCTCTTGTGCGGGCGGAGCTTCGCGCGGCGCAGTCGGCGACTGCATCGTCGCGTACGGACCGGACGGCGGCGGGAGCGCGCCGTGCGACCCCGACGGCTGTTGGGCCGCCTGCGGGATCTGCGGCGACGCCGGCGCCGCGAGCTGCGTGATGGGCTGCGGCGCGGCGGGCGCGACGAAGTTGTAGCCGCACCCATGACAGAACCGGTTGTCCGGGGGGCTGCGCTCGGCGCATCGCGGACACAGGAGCCCTTCGCCGGTTCCGCCAGCTTGCTGCACGTGCTCGCTGCGAAGCGTCCCGCCCTGTGGCGGCGGCACGAGCGGCTGCGGTTGGGCCTGCGGCGCGGGCGGCGCGTGGAAGTATCCGGCAGCCGCGGCGACGTCGGGCGTGGGTGTCGGCGCCGCGACGCGCGGTCCCGGCGAACGAAGGCTCATGCCGCAGTCGCGACAGTACGCGATCCCGTTCGGGTTCTCGCATCCGCAATGGGCGCAAATCACGGGGCGGAAATAGGAGCCTGCGACGCGACAAAAGTCGAGACCTTCTCGACAGAACCGTGACGTGTAGCCGTGTCCGTGATGGAGCGAGCTCGTCTGCTTCTCGCACTCAGAGGGGCTCGTGCAGCTCCATGCCGAGCGTGAGGCCGAGGAGATGGGCGAGGCCCGCGGGGCGACTCTCCCCGCTCGCGTCGGTGAACGATCGGAAATAGATCGCCCGGTACGCGATGGCGAAGACGAGGCTCACCTTCACGCCGAGGTCGAACTCGGTGCCGATGCTACCGGTGCCGATCGCGCCTTGCGTCGCGACGCCCCAGTTGTCGCCGTACATCGCCAGCCCTCCGCCGGCGCCGACGAACCCGGAGAACGACTCCGAGAAGGCGAGCTCGCGCGGACGGAGACGCCACTCGCCGCGGAGCTGCTGCAGGACGGCGCGCTGGTAGATGTTGTTCGAGTCGTGGAACGTGGCCTCGTACATCGCTCCGAGCGAGTACCGCGGCGTACGGAGCGCACCGCTGAAGGAGATCCCTCCTCCGGCTCCGAGCACGCACTGCTCGATGGCTTCCTTCGGACAGACGCTGCCGGGTGCGAGAAGCGACTCGCTGTGGAACGCGAACCCGTAGCTCAGGTACCGACCGGTGGACGGGAACGGATCGAGGCCCTCGCGCGTGTCGCCGCCCGAAGCGTTGGCCCATGGAACGGGTGTCGATCCCGGCGGCGCGCTCGCCGACGCGGACGCGGCGACGCGCCCAGACTCGGACGCCGAAGGGGCGGCTGTCGGCGGTGGTGGCGTGAGCGGTGTGCCCTCGCCGAGCGCGCGGCGGGGCGCGGAGAGACCCATCGTCACTGCCAACGCCGCCCCGAGCGCGTTCGCGAGGAGAAAGTTGGTCGCGCTGCGCGCTCGTCGTCCGGGCGTGTGTCGATTCGCCGCGGCGCTTCGGGTGGAGGCGTTCCAGGCGGTGGTCATCGTGGCCGTCCCGAGAAGATTACCGGCATGCCTGCAAATTCGCGGAGAGTTCGGCCGTCACAGAACATTCGCAGAACGCTCTTGAAAAGAAGCCCGCGAATCACCGTGCAACCACCCGGTCGGCGGCGCATCCCTCTCGTCCGACTTGCACGGGACGCGGCGCGCATGTTGACAGCGCGAAGCGCACTGGGCTAGCTCCGGCTTCCGCATGGAGATCTTCCTCGACAAAAGGGCCGTACGGCAGATTCGCCTTTCCGCGCAAGACGCGGTCGAGGAGGGCGATACCGAGTCGCTTCGAGAGGACATCCTCGAAGCCTTCACCGAGGACCAGGTGGAGGAGATCGAGCGACGGCTCGACAACGGCGACTTCTTCGAATTCCTGACCGATTGCATGATGGAGTGGAGCGGCGACGACGTCGACGAGCTCTTCGAGCTCCTCGAGACCCAGCTCGGCGAGGTCGGCATCGACCTCAAGTACGAGGCTGCGGCCGGCGAGGAGGGCGAGGAGGAGGTCGACGACGACGACGACGACGACGACGACCTCGACGAGGAAGAGGAAGAAGAGGAAGACGAGCCCTGACGGGTGGCGTCTCGCTCCGGGTCGCCGTCGCGTCTGCTTTCGCGGGCTGACGCCGCGCGGGTCGTTCACGTTCACGGCGAGACGGTCCGGCCTCTCGCCTTTCCTGCTGTGGCGTGCTCGCGACGCCTCGCCTGCGCCGTGTGACACGCGCGGTTTTGCTTCCCGTCAGGCGGCGCCGGTAGCGCTGGCGGCGTCATGGGTCGGGCGCAGACCGCGGCAGCACCCGTGAACGTGAGCCGTGGGCCGTGAACGACGATTCCGTGACTCCGCGCGGGAGGGGAGCACGCTTTCTCAGTCCTCGTCGTCCTTGGTGACGGCGCCCTTCTTCCGTCGCTCGAGGCGCTCTTTCCTCAGCGCTTCGGCGCGCTCCTTCACCTTCTCGCAGACCTCGTCGGCGCGACGGGCGTAGCGGGACTCCTTGTATTCGACGAGGACCTTGTCGGCGAGGGCGCATGCCGCGGGGTGGTCGCCCTGGTCTTGCGCGACCTTCGCCTCGTTCCACAACGCTTTCGGGCACAGGATCGACGTGTGGTGCTCGACGTAGACGCGGTGGAAGCTCGCGCGCGCTGCGGCGGGATCCTTCAAGCCGTCGCGTTGGAGCTCGGCGATGCGGAACTGCGCGGGTGCCATCCGCGGGCGGTTGTACGAGCCGCTCAGGTAGCTCTTCTCGCGCTTCTCGAGGATGCGCTCGAGGTCTGCGATCGCCTTCTTCGGATCGCCGAGCTCCTCGTGCAGGAGCGACGCGTGCCAGAGCGAATCGTCCCACAGCGCGCCTTCGGGGTACGGGTACTTGTCGGCGCACGAGAGGAAGCCGGCGAGCGCTTCTTCCTTCTTTCCGAGCGCCTTTCTCCGCGTGGCGACATCGTAACAGATCTCCTCGCCGAGGCGCGTCTTCGCCACGGCCGGCCAGAGCTTCTCCTGGAAGGCGATCGCCGCTTCCTTGCCCTCGGTCTCCTCGATGTTCAGGACGACCGCGAACAGCGCTCGCTTGGCGGTGCCGTGCTCCGGGGCGGCGCGGTAGATTTTCTCGAGGTCGGCGTAGCCGCGCTTGGTGTCGCCTTGCGCAATGCGGATCGTGGCGGCGCGGTAGGCCGCACGCCACCCGCGCTCTCCGAGCGGAGTCTCCGCCGCGAGGCCGTCGAAGATGCGGAGTGCGCCGACGGTGTCGCCGCCCTTGAGCCGCGCGACGCCCGCGGAGTACATCGCCTCGTCGCGATCGCGGTCCTTGTCGGCGACCTTCGCGGCCTCCTCGTACTCGGCGGCGGCTTCGAGGTAGCGACCTGCGGAGTACGCGCGGTGCCCCTCGGCGAACGCGCGGAGGAACGTGTTCTTGTTGCCGCCACAGCCGAAGGCGGCGAGCGCCAGGAACAGGGCGACGGCGGGGCCATTCACGCCCGTCATGATGCGAGCGCCACCGCGCGGAGGAGGAGCGCGGCGGCTTCGCGGACCGCGGCGGCGTCGACGTCGAGGTGCGTGACGGCCCGGATGCGCTTCGGACCGGAGGCGCCCACGAGCAGACCGAGCTCTCGTGCCTGTGCGCACGCCCGCTCGGCGTCTGCGGCGACGTCCACGTTCACGATGTTGGTCTCCACGCTCGCGAGGTCGACCGTCACACGTGCATCGCCGGCCTCGACGAGCGTGTCGGCGAAGGCGCGCGCGTTCTCGTGATCGATCGCGAGGCGCGCCCGGTGGTGCTCGAGCGCGTGGAGCCCGGCGGCGGCGAGGACGCCGACTTGACGCATTCCGCCGCCGAGCATCTTGCGGAATCGGCGCGCCGCGGCGACGAACGCCAGCGTTCCGCAGAGGACGCTGCCGACCGGCGCCCCGAGACCCTTCGAGAGGCAGACGGTCACGGAGTCGAACGGGGCGGCGCGCTCGCCGACGCTCTTCCCCGAGGCGGTCGCCGCGTTCCACAGGCGCGCGCCGTCGAGGTGCGTCGCGAGGCCTCGCTCTCGCGCGCGGTTCGCGACGGAATGGAGCTGCTCGATGGGCCACACGCGACCACCGGCGCGGTTGTGCGTGTCCTCGACGGTGACCAGGCTCGTGCGCGGGTACCAATCGGCGATCGGTTTGATCGCGACGTCGAGCATGGCCGCGTCGAACAATCCGCCCGCGCCCGCGACGGCGAACTGTACGCCGGCGAGGGCCGCGCCGCCGCCCGACTCGTACCAGACGGAGTGAGCGCCCTCGCCGACCACGACCTCGTCCCCTGCGCGACAGTGCACGAGGATCGCGATCTGGTTCGCCATCGTGCCGGAGGGGACGAACAACCCGCGCTCCTTGCCGAGGAGCTCGGCGACCTGCGCCTCCAGGCGGTGGACCGTCGGATCCTCGCCGTAGACGTCGTCGCCGACCTCTGCCGACGCCATCGCCTCGCGCATCGTCGCGGTCGGCCGCGTGACGGTGTCGGAGCGCATGTCGATCCGACGAGGAACGGACCCCATGAGCGCGGCAGCGTAGTCGCGCTCCCTCTAGCCGTCACGGGAGTTCGCGTGCTCTTCGTCATGCCCCCAGAGCGACAAACGGTTTGAAGACCGAGAAACCACGGAGGCACGGAGGCACGGAGGCACACGGAGGTCGGGCAGTGCTGCCGCGGGCTTCGCACCTAGGCCTCGCTGAAAAAAACAGGGACCACCTGGCAGGCGACACTAGCCTCGGAACGGAGACGTCACGACCGGCAGACGGCTCGAACCTCCGCGCCTCCGTGCCTCCGTGTTCAATCTGGCGTGCGCAAATCGATCGGCGCTCTAGCCGAGCGCCGAGCGCGCCGGCCGTTGCGCCCCCTCGCGCGATTGGGAACCCTACGTGCGCAATGACGACCGACCGCGCGCTCGTTCGCCTCGAGATGTTGGAAGACGTTCACGACACCGGGGTCGGGCAGGGGCGCCGCCTCGATGCGGCGCGCGAGGGCGCGCACGCGCTGCGCGCCCAGCTCGTGATGGGCCCGCGGGTGGTCTCGGTCCGCTCGATGCCGTTGTCGCGCCTGCTCTACCCGACGAAATATGCGTTCCAGGGTGCTTCGCGGTCGATCGCGCCCTACGTCGTGATGACGCATCGCTGTCTCCTCGTGCAGTTCCTCCAGAACGGCGCGCTGAAGAACCTGCTCTTCAACCCGACCGACGTCGTGGCGGCGCGCGCGACGCCGTTCTTCGCGCAGATGCTCGCGACGATGCCCGCGAGCGCGGAGGAGCTCGTCGCGCCGAAGTACCCATCGCTCGAGGCGCAGCTCGACGAGCACGGGGTCCGCCCGGATGACGTCGACTACCTCGCGTTCGATCACTTCCACACCCAGGATCTGCGGCGGCTGCTGGGGACCGCCGACGGGCAGAGACCGGCGCGCTTCCCGCGCGCGACGCTCCTCGCACCCCGTCGCGAGTGGGACGACTGGGACCGCCTCCACCCGATGCAACGCGCGTGGTTCGTCGCCGACGGCAAGAAGGGCGTGGACACGTCGCGCGTCGTGCTCACGGACGGGGACCACCTCCTCGGCGACGGGGTCGCGCTCGTACGCACGCCCGGGCACACGAGCGGGAACCAGACATTGTTCATGTCGACGTCGAAGGGCGTCTGGGGGTGCGCCGAGAACGGCACCTGCGCGGACAACTACGCGCCGCTCGACTCGAAGATCGGCGGGCTCTCGAAGTACGCGCGCAAGTACGACGTCGATCTCGTGATGAACATGAACACCCCGGAGTACGGCGCCGATCAGTACAACTCGATGACCATCGAGCGCATCGTCGTCGATCGCGTGTCGCACGCGCCGGCGTTCGTGCAGATGTTCTGCTCGTCGGAGGTGACGCCCTCGGCCCTCGCCCCGGGCCTCTCGCCGACCGTCGTCTTCGGCAGCCTGTCCGTCGGTTCCACGATCGCGCGCTCCCGCGTCTCGGCTCCGTCGCCGCTCTTCGTCTAGACGACGCGGTTCGCGAGCTCCGTCTCGCCGGAGAGCACGGCGACGACGGCACCGCACGCGAGGTCTGCCATCGCCGTGCGCGTCTCGACGTCGGCGCTGCCGATGTGCGGCGCGAGCACGAGCCGTGGCGCCGAGAGCAGGCCTTCGTGGATGTGCGGCTCGCCCTGGTAGACATCGAGAGCAGCCCCGCCGAGGTGCCCGGAGACGAGCAGCTCCGCGAGCGCTGTTTCGTCGAGGAGCGCGCCGCGCGCGGTGTTGACCAGGATCGCGCCGCGCTTCATCGAGGCGAGGCGTTCCCGCGAGAACAGGCCGCGCGTCGCGTCCGAGAGCGGCGCGTGGAGCGAGATGACGTCCGAGCGTGCCACGAGCTCGTCGAGCGACACGTGCGCCGCCGGAGCCGAGGGAACCGCGCGCGGCGATGCGTAGAGCACGTTCATCGCGAAGGCTCGCGCGCGCGTTGCCACGGCCTGTCCGATGCGGCCGAATCCAACGATCCCGAGGGTCGCGCCGTGCACGCGCATCCCGAGGTGGTGGGTCGGGGCCCATCCCGTCCACGCGCCGGCCCGGACCAGACGATCCCCTTCGGACACGCGTCGACACGCGTCGAGGATCAGCGCGAACGCGAGGTCCGCCGTCGTCTCCGTGAGGACGCCCGGCGTATTGGTCACGATGATCCCTCGCGCTCGGCACGCGGCGAGATCGACGTTGTCGACGCCGACCGCGTGGTTCGCGACCACGCGGAGGCGCTCGGCCCTTGCGAGCAGCTCGTCGTCGATGCGCTGGGAGGCGAGCGCGATGATGCCGTCCGCGTCCGCGACCCGACCGAGCAGCTCGGCCCGGTCGAAGCCCGTCGCGCGCTCGGTGACCACGAGCTCGGCGATCGCGGCGACGCGGGCCAGCGCGTCGCCGACGAGCGGACCGCCGACGACGACCCTCACGCGGCCCCCTTCGAGCGCGGGAGCCTCACGCGGAACGTGGTGCCGCCCTCCGGTGTGTCGACCACCTCGATCTGCGCCGCGTGGGCGTCGACGATCTGCTTCACCACCGCGAGGCCGATCCCGACGCCCTGCGAGCGCGTCGTGACGAACGCGTCGAAGATCTGCTCTCGCATCCCCTTCGAGATCCCGGCGCCGCGGTCGATGACGCTGACGATCGCGGACCCCGTCTCCTGGCTCACACGGACAACGACGGGCTGGCCTGCACCGCTCGCCTGGATCGCATTGCGCACGAGGTTCCAGACCACCTGTCGCAGCTGACCGCCGTCCGCGCGCACGACGACGCTCCCGCGCGGTCCGTCGTACTCGAGGGGGACGTCGTGCTCGGCGCGCCCGCCCTTCTGCGCGAGCGCGACGACGTCACGCGTGATCCCGGCGAGATCCACGTCCTGGATCGCCGGGGCGCGCGGACGCGAGAGGTTCATCATGTCGGACACGAGGTCCTCGAGGCGCGCGACCTCGTGCACGACGATCTCGCACAAGCGTCGCTCGTCCTCACCAAGGCCGGGCGCTTCGCGGATGATTTCGATCGAGCCGGAGATCGAGCCGAGCGGATTGCGGATCTCGTGCGCGAGCGCCGCTGCGATCCGACCCACCGCCGCGAGGCGCTCCGCGGCTTCTGCGCGCTCCGTGACCTCCACGAGCCGTCCGGACTCGGTCTGGAGTCTTCGCGCGAGATAGCCGGCGAGCAGCGCGACGACGAAGAGCGCGAGCAGCGAGACGGTCGTGGGATAGACGTAGAGCGCCGGGCGCCAGACGAAGGGCGGCTGATCGACCGGCGGAAGGATCGCGCCGACGGCGAGCCCGTAGACGAGGACGAGGAAGCAGAGCGACCCCACCGCGGCAGCGCCGAGCGCACCCATGAGACCGAGCGTGACCGCAGCGAGGACGCAGGAGAGCCCGTAGAAGGTGGTCGCGCCGCTGAGCGGGCCGCCCGAGAGGTAGACGAGGACCGTCCAGATCAGCTGGTCGACCACGACCTGCGTCCATGCGAGCACCACGAGCGCGCGCCGCGTACGGAGCCAGGACGCGTAGATGGCCGCGAACCCGAACGCGATCGAGAGCGTGAAGAAGACGATCCGCAGGCTCGCGGGGTATCGCGCGGCGTCGCCTTGCAGATAGAACGCGGTGATCGCACCGAGCAGGACGACGTAGAGCCCGAGGCGCGCCGCCGTGAGCCTCGTGAGCCGCTGCAGACCGGTGGGCTCCGTCGACCCCGCGATCATCGGCGGCGGCGGGCGTGACGCGCCCAGCTCCGTGCCGGCGAGCGAGGATGCTCCCCGCTCCGGAAGCATCAGTCGGCCTTGATCTTGCCGGCGATGCTGAAGATCGGGAGGTACATCGCGACGAGCACCGTTCCGACCATGCCGCCGATGAGCACCATCATGATCGGCTCGAGGAGCGACGTGAGCGCGGAGACCGCGACGTCGACCTCGTCCTCGTAGAAGTCGGCGATCTTGCTGAGCATGGTGTCGAGCGCGCCGGTCTGCTCACCGACACCGAGCATCTGGACGACCATCGACGGGAAGACCTTCTTCTCCATCAACGGCTCGACCATGTTCTTGCCTTCGGCGATCTTCGCGCGCACGTACATGATCGCTTCTTCGATGATCACGTTGCCGGCGGTCTTCGCGACGACCTCGAGAGCGTCCATGATCGGAACGCCGGACGAGAGGAGCGTGCCCATCGTACGCGTGAAGCGCGCGACGGCGATCTTCTGCAGGAGCGGCCCGAAGATGGGCAGCGAGAGCATCAGCCGGTGGAAGAACTTCTTCCCCGGGGGCGTCCGGTAGATGTACGTGATGGTGACGATGAAGATCGTCGAGAAGATCACGATCCAGTGGACGTTGCCGATGAAGCCCTTCGAGACGTCGATGACGATCTGAGTGATCTTCGGCAGACCTTCTTTGCTGCCGAAGTCCTTGAACATGTTCTCGAACGCCGGGATGACGAAGGTCATCAGCACGATCATGACGCCGATCGCGATCACCAGGACGGCGACCGGGTAGGTCAGGGCGCCCTTCACCTGGCGCGCGAGCTTCACGCGCTTCTCGATGTAGACCGCGAGCCGGTTGAGGATCGTGTCGAGGATGCCGCCGAGCTCACCGGCCTGGACCAAGTTGACGTAGAGCTCGTCGAAGATCTTGGGGTGCCGGCGCAGCGCGTCGCTGAAGGTGGAGCCGCCTTCGACGGTCCCCTTGATGTCCTTCAGGGCGGTGGCGAAGATCTTGTTCTCGGTCTGGCTCGAGAGGATGTCGAGGCACTGAACGAGCGGGAGGCCTGCGTCGATCATCGTCGCGAACTGGCGGGTGAACTGCACCAGCTCCTTCGGCTCGACTCCGGAGCCGATGACGAGGTTGAACTCTTTGCCCTTCTTCTTGACCTTGACCGGATTCAGCTGCTGCGTGCGCAGCCAGGCTTGCACCGTGGCCTCGGTGTCGGCCTCACGTGTGCCCTTCTTGAGCTCCCCGGTGCGGGCACGCGCTTCCCAAGCAAACTCCGGCATTCGACTTGGAGCGAGTCTAGCGGCCGGTACACGAACGGGTCAAAACCGTCACAAGGATTCTCGGAGCTGGAACCCCGGCGCCGATCGCGTTCGGTCATGCATGACTCCCACCTCTCGCCGGTCCTCGCACACGATTCGGTCGAGAGCGTGCGCCATGACGTGCGCCTCGACGAGCTCGTGCGTCGCGAGGTCGTCGACGCGGCGGTGGCCACGACTGCGTCGATCGCGTGGGCGCGCCGCTCTTCGCGTGGCTTTCGCGTCTCGCTCGGCGAGGTGCGCGCCGATGACGTGGCGGAGCGGCCGATCTACGATCTCGCGTCGGTGACGAAGCCGCTCACGGCCGTGGTCGCGGCGCGCGCCGTCGCCGACCGGGCGTGCTCGCTCGCCACGCGCGTCGACGAGGTGTTGCCCGAGCTCGCGGGGAGTCCGCTCGCCGATGCGACGCTCGAGCTCCTCCTCTCGCACCGATCCGGCGCGCCGGCGTGGGGCGCGCTCCATCGACGCGAGCCGTTCGCGACGGAGACCCCGGTGTCGCTACCGGCGGACGTGCCTGCGCCCGACCTCGCGACCCTGCTCGCACGGGCCGCGTCACGGAAGGAGCCCACGGACCTATCGAGCTACTCGGACCTCGGCTACGTGCTCGCAGGCGCGATGCTCGCGCGCCTGCTCGCGCGTCCACTCGGTGAAGTCTGGTGGTCGGTCTGTGGCATCGGAGACGCGCGCTCGGCTCGGGCACGCGAGCCGGCGTTCGATGCACGCGTGGTCCCGACAGAGCGCTCCGAGCTCCGCGGGATCGTCCGCGGCGAGGTGCACGACGAGAACGCGTGGGCCATCGAGCGCGCAGGGGGGAGCCCGGGCCACGCCGGTGCGTTCGCGACGATCGAGCAGGTGATGCTCTTCGCGATCCGCTTCCACGAGTCGCTCGCGGGGCGTGACGCGCTGCTCCCGCCGTCGCTCGCGAACGCGATGATCGCTCCGCGTCCGGGCGGCACGCACCGCCTCGGGTGGGACGGTCGCAGCGAGACGGGCTCCTCGAGCGGCGCGCGCTTCTCGGCGCGGTCGTTCGGTCACCTCGGGTTCACCGGGACGAGCGTGTGGATCGATCCCGAGGCCGAGGCGATCGCAGTGCTGCTCACGAACCGAACCTGGCCGACGCGCGACAACGTGCGCATCCGTGCAGCGCGCCCGCGGATCCACGATGCGCTGTGGGCGCTCGATCTACGAGCGCACTGAGGTTACTTGGAGGACTTGGGCGCGCTTGCCGCAGGGGGCGCGCTCGCCGCAGGGGCAATGCTGCCCGCAGCTGCAGGCGGAGGGCCGGCGACCTTCTTCTGCTCGGCGCGCGCGACCTCGTCGCGGTACCAGATGTCGACCTTGCCGTTGAAGTCGACGTCGATGCCCATGCGCTCGAGGCGGCCGTTCACGTAGAACTCCCACACGTCGGGCTTACCGTCGCCGTTGCGATCGCGCTCGACGCGCTTGAGCTTGCCGTCCTTGTAGTAGTGGAACTCGTCGGCCTTGCCGGAGTACTTGCTGTCGTAGACGGTCTTCGCGACGACGCCCTTCTCGTAGGTGATCCACACGTCGGCCTTGCCGTCGTAGTTGCGATCCGCTTCCTCGCCTTCGAGGTCGCCCTTGTCGCTGAAGACGCGGAGGACATCGAGGTTGCCGTCGTGGTTCGTGTCGACCTCCATGCAGACGACGCGTCCTTCGGACGTGCCGCTCGCGGTCTTCGAGAAGGCGATCACCTCCACCATGTCGGGTTTCCCGCGGCCGGAGACGTCGTGATAGGAGAGCTCGTATCCGGGCTTCTGTTCGCAGCGCGTCGCGCTCTGGAACTTCTCGCCGGTCACCGGGGGAGGCGCACCCTTCGCCGCACCGCCGGAGCGCGCGGTGCCGCAGCCGAAGAGAGCGAGCAGAGTGGCCGCGCCGAGCTGCAGGCGAGGTGACGGCATTTACTTCGCTCCCTTCTTCTTGCCAGTGTCGGGCGTGCCAGTGTCGCGCGGGCCGGTGTCGGGCGTGCCCTTCCCGGCCATTCCCGCGTCGGCCGGGGTCGCAAACGGCTCGGGTGCGAGCGCAGGCTTGCCGGAATCTCCGCTGTCGACGCCGGCATCGCCCTTCGCGGCGGGTGCCGCTGCAGCGCCGAGGCCGATCTTCACGGTCTGGGTCGGGTCGGGCTTGCCGGTCTTCGCGTCGGCCTGGACGATCGTCGCGTTGTCGGTGCCGGGCTCGAACTCCCACCACTCGTCGATCCGGCCGTCGCCCGTCTTGTCGCGCTCGCGGCGTACGAGCTTGCCGCCGTCGTAGTAGTCCCAGGTGTCGAATTTGCCGTCGAAGTTCGTCTCGCGCATGACGACTTGCAGCTCGCCGGCCTGATACACCGCGATCTCGTCGATCTGCTTCGAGGCCGAGTGCGACGTCTCGTGGCGTCGCAGCTTCCCGTCGGGGCCGTAGTACCGGAAGATGTCGACGTTGCCGTCGCCGTTGAGATCCGCGTACGAGCACACCTCGCGGTTCGACTCGTAGACCCGCGTGACATAGAGCTTTCCGGCGGTCAGATCGCTCTCGCCCTTGAAGGTCTTCACCACGCGACCCGCAGGATCGCACGCCTCGTGGGTGATCGTCGTGTCGCGCGCGACGCCGGCCCAGCCATCGCCGGCCGCGCCGGAGCTCGGATCAGGGGTCGACGGCCCACACGCGGGCACGAACGCTGCGAGCGTCACGAGCGTCACGAACAGAGCGGGCGGAGCAGCGAAGAGGGTGAAGCGCAGGACGCTCGAGCTGGTCGTGGGTGCCGTGCGGGGACGAGGCTTGGATGATTGAGCGGACGTTGCGCGCACGATGGATCTCCGGACTCCGGAACCGTCTCACGGCCTGCACGAGCCGTGCGGAGCCTACCGTCGCACCCCCCCCCTGTCCATCGCCGTCCATCGGCGAGAGAGCCTTCGTCGAACGGATCTTTACGCGCCCGCGCAAGCGGGGCTCTCTTCTCGTCGAGAGGGCGTCGAGAGGGCGTCGAGAGCGCAGGTCGAGAGGCCCGCACGATTTCGGCGGAGATGCGCAGCGGAACAAAGATGAAGAAGCCACCGCCGAATCGTCCACGGCCGCGCGAGCTCACCGCCAGGGGCGTGCTCCGCGCGTCGGGGGGCGCGGCGGCCGCGGCGCGCCGTGGGCACCCGTGGATCTATCGCGAGCAGCTGTCCGGCGCGCTCGACCTGCACGAGGCGGGAGAGCGCGTGCGCGTGGTCGACGAGGAAGGGCGCTCCGTGGGGAGCGGCATCGTCGATCCGAGATCGCCGCTCGCGGTTCGTCTCTGGACCCACGGCGACGCGCCCTTCGACGACGCCACGATCGTCGCGCGGCTCGAGAGCGCGATCTCGCTCCGCGCGCGTCTCGTCGACCACGACACCACGGCGTACCGCTGGGTGCACGGCGAAGGGGACCGCGCGCCGGGGATTGTGGTCGATCGCTACGGCGACGTCGCCGTGCTCCGACTCGACGGCGAGGCCGCGGGCGCGCTCGGCGAACGCATCGCCGATCCGCTGTTCGAGCTCGCGCGCGCCCGAGGCGTGCGCACGCTCGTCCTCCGCAGCACCGAGCGCGGCGTCGCGAACCTGGCCGGCACGAAGAACACTCTGCTCCGCGGCGATCCGGCGCCGGCGACGATCACCGTCACCGAGCACGGCGTCCCGTTCGTCGTCGATCTCGCGCACGGTCAGAAGACGGGGGCGTTCCTCGATCAACGCGAGAACCGGCGGCGCGTCTCGACGCTCTCGCGCGGCCGGCGCGTGCTCAACCTCTTCAGCTATGCCGGCGGGTTCTCGCTCCACGCGGTCCTCGGCGGCGCCACGCACTGCACGTCGGTCGACGTCGCGGCGGGCGCCCACGCGACCGCGCAGGCTTCGTTCCGTGCAGCGGGCGTCGATCCCGACGTGCACACGTTCGTCACGGCCGACGTGTTCCGCTTCCTCGAGCGCGCCGGAGAGCGGAAGGAGACGTGGGATCTCGTGATCAGCGATCCGCCGAACATGGCTCCGTCGGAGGCGACACGGGCGCGCGCGATCGTGTCGTATCGCAAGCTGCACGGCGCGTGCGCCGCAGTCCTCGCGAAGGGCGGTGTGCTCTGCGCAGCGTCTTGCTCGAGTCACGTGTCGCTCGAGGACTTCCTCGGGACGCTGACGGACGACGCCCTCGCGCGCGACGATCTCCGGATCGTCGAGATCGCCGGCGCCGCATCCGATCACCCGATGCTCGCTGCGTTCCCCGAGGGGCGCTACCTCGAATTCTGCGTGCTCGCGTAGTCTTCGTCGCGATGTCGCCCGAGCTCACCTACGTCGTCGAGTCGCTCGGGACCGTGGTGTTGTTCGGCGGCGCGTTGTGGATCGCGCTCTGGGGCGTGCGCCGCATGGGCGTCTCGACGTCGGGCGGAGCGCTCGAGGTGCTCGCGCGAAAACCGCTCGACGGGCGACGCGCGATCTATCTCGTCCGCGTCGGCAAGCGCGTGCTGATCGTCGGCGCCACGGACACGGCGCTCACCCGCCTCGGTTCGACGTCGGTGGAAGCGCTCGCGACGGAGAACGTCGACACGGAGAAGGCCGAGTTGAAAGCCGAGCACGCGCCGGCTCGAGCACGCGGCTTTCGCGACGCTCTCTCGCGCGTCCTCCGCGGGCCCAAGGGTTAGCGCCGAAGGGGTAGTGATCGGAACGTCGGCCTACTATCGTCAGTGCACTCCATGACCACCGCGCAGGAAACGAAGCTCTCCCAACGCCTCGACGAGGCCGTCCAGCTCATCCGCGCGCGTGCGCCGCAAGGGTTCGTACCCAAGGTCGGAGTCGTGCTCGGCAGCGGCCTCGGCGCGTTCGGTGACGCGATCGTCGGCAACAGCGCCCGCAGCGGCGCGAAGATCCCCTACACGGAGCTCGGGCTACCGAGCTCTTCGATCGTCGGTCACGCAGGTAACCTCTGTCTCGGTATGGTCGGATCGGTGCCGGTCGCGTGCCTGCAGGGGCGCGTGCACGGCTACGAAGGTCATCCCGCCGACCGCGTCGTGTTCGCGGTGCGCGCGCTCGCACGCTGGGGATGTCGCGCATTCGTCCTGACGAACGCGGCCGGCGGCGCGAACCCGGTCCTCGAGCCCGGGGACCTGATGTTGATCACCGATCACCTGAACCTCATGGGATGGAACCCGCTCAGCGGGCCGAACGAGGAGTCGCTCGGCGCCCGCTTCGTCGACATGACGGTCGCCTACGATCGCGAGCTCCGCCAGCTCGCGCGCGACGCGGCGAACGAGGCGCGCGTGCCCCTCCGTGAAGGCATCTATTGCGCGCTCTCGGGGCCCACCTACGAGACCCCGGCGGAGATCCGGATGTTGCGCGGCTTCGGCGCGGACGCGGTCGGCATGTCGACCGTGCCGGAGGTCGTGGCGCTCCGTCACCTCGGCGTTCGCTGCGTCGCGATCTCGTGCATCACGAACAAGGGAGCCGGTCTGTCGCAGGGGCTGCTCGATCATGCAGAGGTGCAGGAAGTCGCCGATCGCACCCGCAGCGCCTTCGTGTCCGTGCTCGAGAAGCTGGTCGGGAAGATCGGATCCGTCGTCTAGAAGACGGTTCGAGCTTAGCTCGTCCGTCGGTGCCACCCGAGCGCGTCCGGCAACGCCCTCTCGACCTGGGTCGTTTCCGCGTGAATGCTCCTGCGCCCGAAGCGGACCTGAGCTACGTTTTCGAGCATGCCCGTGAGCTCGGAGTCGAGCACCACGCTGCGCGTGATCTGCGAGCACGCAGACCGATGCGCGGGTTGCCCATTGATCGATCTGCCGTACGCGACGCAGCTCGCGCACAAGCGCGGGCGCTTGGTGGAGTCGTTCAACGCGTACCCGTCGCTCGAGACGACGTACGTCAGCGCGACGATCTCGGCCGATCCCGTCATCGGGTACCGCACGCGCGCGAAGTTCGTAGCCGCGCCGAAAGACCTCGACGATCCGACCGCCGGGCCCGGTCTCACGATCGGTCTGTACGCGAGCGGCGGCGGGCACGTCGTGCTCGATACGCCGCGCTGCCGGGTCGTGAGCCCGGCGATTGCCGAGGCGGCCGCAGCCGTGCGCACGCTCGCCGCCGAGGCCGACAGCATCCTCGCGCGACCCGCATCCGCGCCGCCGGGCACGCGCTCCACGAACGCGCTCGTCCGTGCGATCGACCTGCGCGAGGCGCGCACCGCCGACGCCACGCGCGTGCTCGTCACCTGGGTCGCGTCACGCGACGACGTACGGACGCCCGAGATCCTCGGCGAGCTCCGTGCGGCAGCGCGCGCGCTCCGGGAGCGCCTCCCGAACGTCATCGGCGTCGCGCTCAACCTCCGCGAAGGTGACTCGCCGCAGGTCCTCGGCAGCGAGCTGATCGTCCTCGACGGCGAGGCCACCGCGGAAGACCGCATCGGCGACATCGGCCACCTCGCGACGTTCGGCGCCTTCGTCCAGGCCCACCGCGGTCAGGCGCGTCGCGTCCACGATCTGCTCGCCGACGGGCTCGGCCTGTCGCGTGGTGAGCGCGTGCTCGACCTCTACGGAGGCTCCGGCGCGATCGGCCTCTCGCTCGCGGCGCGCGGCGCCAACGTCCACCTCATCGAGTCGTTCGCGCCTGCTGCGAAGCTCGCCCTCGAGAGCGCGCGCGGTCTCCCGAGCGGCTCTGGGAGCTTCGAGGCGACGGCCGGCGAGGTGAGCGACGTGCTCGCGAAGCTCGCGCGCGGCGCCGCGACCGGGCCCGCGCCGTACGACATCGTGGTGTTGAACCCGCCGCGCCGCGGCATCGCGCCGCTGGTCCGCGAGCAGGTCGTGGCCCTCGCGCCGCGCGCGGTCGGCTACGTGTCCTGCGATCCCGAGACGCTCGCGCGCGATCTCGATCACTTCCGCCGCCTCGGCTACGCGCCCGCGACGATCCAGCCGCTCGACATGATCCCGTTGACCGACGAGGTCGAGACGGTCGCGATCCTCAAGGCGACGCAGATCCCGGCACCGCGCGTCGCGTATACCGACGACGAGGTCGTCATCGTCGAGAAGTCGGCGCACGAGCCGACGACGCCGCAGGGGGAGTACGGCGGCTCGCTGCTCGGGCGCGTGCGCATGCTGCCTGGGATGGAGCAGGCCGTGCCGGTCCATCGGCTCGACGTCGGCACGAGCGGGCTCGTCATCTTCGCGCGGCGCGCTGCGCTGGTCGGCGCGTGGGCGGAGGCGCTCGGCAGCGCGCTCGGTCGCAAGATCTACCTCGCGGCCGCGCGCGGTCGGACGCCGTCGAAAGGCGCGATCACGCGCGATCTGCGCGACGAAGGGAAGCTCGTGCCGGCGCGCACGCGCTACCGCTGGCTCGGAGGTGCGGGTGGGCACAGCGTGCTGCGCGTCATCCCCGAGCACGGCCGCACGCACCAGATCCGAAGGCACCTCGCCGCGATCGGGCACCCGATCCTCGGCGACGAGCGGTACGGCCACGCGCCGACCAACCGCTTCTTCGAGGAGAAGCACGGGCACGATCGCACGTTCCTGCACTGTGTCCGCCTCGAGCTGACGCACCCACGCACCGGCGTGCGCCTGCTGGTCGAGACCCCGCTCCCCGGCGACCTGCGCCTGCCGCTCCTGCGCTGCGGCGGGCCGAACGTCCTCAAGTTCCTCGAGGG
>JBKJQC010001193.1:0-29172 GCA_046593995.1 Polyangiales bacterium | reverse complement strand
CTGCAGCGCGTCCTCGCTACGGCCGCGGGACCAAGGTCGTCCCCGCCGCGGACGTGACCGCAGTCGTCGTGCTCGACGTGTCGAAGAGCATGTACGCGGAGGACGTCCTCCCGTCGCGGCTCGTGCGCGCGCGGAGCGACGCCGCGCGCATGATCAAGACGCTCCCCAAGGTGCGTTGGGGGGCCGTCGCGTTCGCCGGCGAAGCGGTCGCGTTCCCGCCCACGACCGACGCGCCCGAGGCCGCGCAGTTCCTGGCGGCGCACGAGCCGCACGAGATGCCCGGCGGCACGGCCATCGCCCGCGCGCTCGAGATGGCGCGTCGGCAGATCGCCCCCACCAGCGAGGGCGCGCCGCCGCCCGACGCCCTGCGCACGAACCGCAAGGCCGTCATCGTGCTCGTCACGGATGGCGAGGATCTCGAGGGCGATCCGGTGGCTGTCGCGCGACAGGCGTGGAACGACGGGATCAAGATTCACGTCGTCATGATTGGCGGCCGCGCGCCGCAGCCGATCCCGAACATCGATCCCGTGACGGGGGAGAAGAAGGGGTACGTCCACGAGGACGACGGATCGCTGGTCACGACCGAGCTCTCGCCGCAGGCCGAAGAGCAGCTCCGATCGATCGCGCGCGAGACGAAGGCGCGGTTCATCCACGCGGAGGACGGGACGAGCGGGATCGCCACCGTCGAGAGCGAGCTTCGCGCCATGATCTCGAGCGAAGGGACCGAGCGGATCGAGACGCTCTACGCAGACGTCTTCGCGATCCCGCTCGGCCTCGCGTTCGTCCTCCTGGTGCTCGACGGCCTGCTCGGCGAAGCGGCGCGTCGACGCATCCCTCCCGAGCCGCCTGCCGTCCGGCCGGCCCGCGCGGGTCTCGAGCGGAGGCCGCATGCGCGGTAGAGCCATGTGCCGCGCGGCGATCGTGCTCCTGCCGTTCGGTCTCGGCGGTTTGCTCGCTGCGTGCTCGTACGATCCGGGGAAGCTCTTCGACCGCGACGATCCGCAGGTCGAGCTCGCGCGTGGAGCGCTCGAGGCGTCGGTCACCGAGGGCGGCGATGCCGATCTCCAGGGCGCACGAATGGCCCTCGAGGAGGTGCTCCGATTCCGCTGCGAGTCCGACGGCGGCCGCGACCTCGTGATCGATCGCCCCGGCGCAGCGCTCGATCTCGGACTCGTGATGTTCCGGGCCGCGGAGCTGATCGGCCGCCGCTTCGGCGACGAGGAGCTCGTGGACGGGGCCGTTGCGGAGGCCGACGAGCTCGTGATGGCCGCGCGCGCGAAGGAGCTCGACTGCGTGCAGCTGCTCTTGCGACGGGTCGCGAGCGATCCGGCGACGCCGCCGAACCTCGCCCTCCGCGCGCGCTACCTGCTCGGGAACTTCGCGTTCCTCGCGCGCAAGTACAAGGACGCGATCGCGCGCTACGACGAGGCGTTGCTCCAACACCCGGCGCGCGGAATCGATCCGCAAGGGAAGGCCTCGCCCGCTCCGGAGGACGACGACGCGGTCGCGCGCTACGCGGCCTGGAATCGCGCGATCGCGCTCCGCCGCCTCGAGGACCAACAGAATGACGCGGGCCCCGACGGCGGCGACTCCGCGTCGCCCGACGGCGGCGACTCCGCTTCGGAAGCCGGCGACGGCGCGAGCGATGGCGCGCCCGAGGGGAGCCCCGAGGCCGCCGCCGACGCTTCTGATGGCAGTAATGGCAGTGATTCGAAAGACGGCGGGGGCGAGGGAGGCGCGGGCGACAGCGGCGGCGAGTCGGGCAACGAAGACGGTGGCACCAGCGACACGTCCACAGGCGCAGACGGCGGCAAGGACGCGGCAGCGCCGTCCCCGAGCACCAGCACCCCCGCCGCGCCGACGTCGACCGTGCCGATCGATCTCCGCGAGCTCGATCGCTTCGATCAGAAGACGCCGCTCGATCCGGACTTCAAGAAGAAGATGAAGGAGCGGAAGAAGATCCCGAAGGGGCTCGACAAGTGAGGCGCGTCGCGCTCGCTCTTCCGCTCGCGGCGATCGTCTGTCTCGCGCCCGCGCGCGCCGAGGCCGCGAAGCCTACGGTCTCCTCGAAGGCCGATCCGAGCGTCGTCGCGGTCGGTGATGTCTTCGAGTACACGATGGTCGTCGCCGGCCGTGACGTGGACCTCGACGTCCAGAGCGCGAGCCCCGGCAACATCGAGGGCTTCGATCTCCTCGGGACGAGCACCCTGCCGCAGCAGCAGGTCCTGATGCACAACGGGATGGTCGAGAAGACCATCACCATGACGGTGATCTTCCGACTGCGCGCGAAGCGCCTCGGCACGTTCACCCTCGGTCCCGGCAAGTTCACGCTCGCGGGGCACGTCCTGCCGACGCCGACCGTGAAGGTCGACGTCGTGCCGCCCTCGCAGAAGCCTGCTCCGAAGAAGAAGCCGCCGCGGCCGTTCCACGACCCATTCGACGACTTCTTCCAGAAGCCGATCGACCCCGAGCCGGAGCCGGAGCACGAGCCGATCGCTCCGGCGGATCCGCAGGCGCGCGTCGACGAGGCGCCCGCGGGGAAGGACTTCTTCGTCCGACTCGTGCCGACCGATCCGAAGCCGGTCGTCGGCGCGCAGACGACCGTCAAGGTGTTCGTCTACGCCCGACGCATGCCGAACGTCGGCATCAAGCGCCCGCCGGCGATGACCGAGTTCCGCAACGTGCCGCTCGGGCCGATCGACAAGAAGTGGCAGCCGATCACGATCGGGACCGACGGGTGGCACTACGCGGCCGTGGAGGGCTGGGCAGCGTTCCCGCTCCGTGTCGGGACGCTGACGATCGGGCCGGCGATGGTCGAGACGTCGCGCAACGATCCGTTCGGCGGAATGGTCGCCGAGCACGACGTCGAGTCGTCGGACATCACGGTCGAGGCCGTCGAGCCCCCGCTCGAAGGACGACCGCCGGGGTACGCGCTCGGCGATGTCGTCTCGAACCTCGAGCTCACGGGGGACGTCGCGCCGCGCGTTGTGAAGGACGGCCACGCGGTCGTCACCTTGAACCTGCGCGGCGCAGGTCGGATCGATCCGTTGCGTCCGCTGCTCGCGACGCCGCAGGGGGTGACGTGGACGGCGACGAGCGATGACACCAAATCGCGCGTCGAGAACCTCGTCGTGTACGGCGCACGTCGGATGATCTTCGACGCGCGCGTCGAGAAGCGCGGCGACGTCGATCTCGGAGATGTGGTCGTGCACGTCTGGGATCCGTCGAAGAAGTCGTACGCGAGCGCGCGCGCGCGGCTCGGTCGCATCCGCGTGGAGGAGCCAGCCGCAGCGGCCGTGGAGGGCGCGACGCTCGCGGTGCTCCCTCCGCCGCGCGACACCGCGGGGGCGGCCGGCGAGGGAACGTCGCTCGGCGATCGACCGGTGACGTGGGGGTTCGTGCTCGGTGCCCCGCTCGTGGTGCTCGCCGCGCAGGCCGCGAACGACGCGCTCCGGAGGCGCCGCGAGCGCGACGCCAGCCGACGGAAGACGCCGGCCAACGTGGCGCGGGATGCGCTGGCCGAAGCGCGCGCCGCGAAGGACGACGCCGCGCGGATCGCTGCGAGCGCGCGCGCCGTCGATCGCGCGCTCGAGGACGCGACCGGAATCCGCGCGCGGAGCCTCACGCGGTCCGAGCTCGTGCGCGCGCTGGCCGAGACCGAGCTGCCGGCGGAGCTGCAGGAGGACGTTGCGCGGACGATCGATGCGCTCGAGTCGGCGCGCTTCGCCGCGGGTGCTTCGCCGTCGGTGGAGGCGGTGACTGTGCTGGTCGAGCGGCTGCTCGCTCACAAGGTCGAGCGGCTGCTGGCTCGGAAGGCGGAGAAGGGCGCATGACCGACGTGGCGTCGGCTGCGGCCGCGATCAAGGAAGGGCGACTCGACGACGCGATCGCTGCGCTCGAGTCGCTCGCCGATCAGGGGGTCGTCGGCTCCGGGGTCGCCTACGATCGCGGCCTCGCGTACGCCCTCCGCGCGCGGTCCGGCCGGGGGATGTCGGGCGATCTCGGTCGCGCCGTCCACGGCTTCGAAGAGACGCTCCGCCGCGACCCGCACGACGGCGCCGCCCAGAAGGTCCTCGAGGAGCTCCGTCGCGAGATCGCAGCGCGCGACGCGCACGCGAGCGGCAAGGCCGAGGAGGTCGGTGCTCCGCCCGCATGGCGCGCGGTCGTCGTCGCGCTGCCCGGCAATGCGTGGGTGGCGCTCGCCCTCGCGGCGTCGCTGGTCCTGTGCGTCGGCCTCGTGATGCGTCCTCGCCTGCCGCGCGGATCGCGGCTCGCAGCGTCCACCGCGTCGATCGTCGCGCTCTTGATCGCGCTCACCGCGACGGGCCTCGGCCTCGCAGCGCGACATCTCCGCAGCACGCTGCGCGAGGCCGTGGTCGTGGCGCCGCATGCGACCGCACTCCCCGAAGGGGGCGGCAATCCGATCGAGCTCGACGAGGGTGCGCGCGTGGACGTGGTCGAAGAGCGCGCGACGTCGACCAGGATACGCACGGAACGCGGCGACGGATGGGCCCCGCGCGACGCGCTGCGGATGCTCCCCGTCTATCGCCCCTGAGCTCTCAGCATTTCACCGAATGCTCACAATGCCCGGACTTCCCCGCACAGGCGATTGAACACGGAGGCACGGAGGCACGGAGTTCCTGAGAGTGCTGCCGCACGCTGCGCTCCGACGTCTTCGCCGTTCTCCCGTTCTACAGGTGAACCTCTGAAGCCTCCGTGCCTCCGTGCCTCCGTGTTCAATCCGGTCTTCGGGCCGACGCCGGTGTCGGTGCCCCGGGCTTCAGCCCTGACCTCCGCCGGAGACGCGTTGGTGCGTGAAGGGAACCGCCGCGTCCCGGAGTCTCTTGCCAGCGAGCTCGATCGCGATCGGGCTCTCGTCCACGACTACGAAGCGGCGGCCGAGGCGCGCCGCGACGATCGCGGTCGTGGCGCTCCCGGCGAACGGATCGAGGACGGTGTCGCCGGGCGCGCTGGTCGACGAGATGATGCGTTCGAGGAGCGGCTCCGGCTTCTGCGTCGGGTACCCGGTGCGTTCGCGCGGAGGCGCGTGCCGCAGCGGCGCGACGTCGTCCCACACCGCGTCGACCGCCCGCGGCTTGTAGAGCGTGCCGTCGGGGTCCTCTTCGAGGAAGTACTTCACGTACACCTTGCCCGCGGGAGAGCGGTGGATGCGCCCTTCGGCGTCGAGGCGCGCGACGCTCTCGTCGGTGTAGTCGCCGCGCGGAGCGAGCGTGAACGGTCGGCCGCGCTCGTCGCGTCGTGGCTTCTCGAGGAAGGGGACGCGCGTCCAGGGCGGGTTCCAGCGCGCCTCGTCCCCTTTCGCGTAGACGAACAGCAGGTCGAGGTTTCGCGGGAACTGCTTGCTCTGCACCTGTCGACCGAGGGGCGGCGCGCGACGCCACGCGATCACGTTGCGCAGACGCTCGGCGCCGAAGAGCTCGTCGAGGAGCGGCTGTACGAGCCCGCTCGCGCGGTGATCGACCTGCACCCAGATCGTGCCGTGCGGCGCGAGGAGTCGATGCGCGAGCCGCAACCGCGGCCACAGCATCGAGAGATAGGACTCGCGATCGTCCCACCGATCGCCGTACGCGTGCGTACCCGCCTCGCCCGACTTGGTGCGCGTCTGGTAGTCCGCGCCGCTGCGGTAGGGCGGATCGAGGTACGCGAGCCCGAAGCTCTGGCCTTCCGCTGCGAGGGCGCGCATCGCGGCGAGGTTGTCCCCCTCGATCAGCGTTCCCGATGACGCCGTAGTGCGCGCGACGTCGTCGAAGAGGGAGCGTTGTCCTTCGAGAGCGCCCTCTGGCGCACGTTCGCCGTCGCGACAGTCCTCGAGCCTTCCCTCGAGCTCGCCCTCGAGAGGACCGTCGTCACGACCATCCCAGGTGAGGCGGACCGTCACGCGAGAACGAGTACACTGGATGGGTGCGCGCTCGAAGCCTGCTGTTGATCGGCGTTCCCCTCTGTTTGGCGTTCGCTCTCGGCCGTGACGGACGCCGCGCACAGGGTGCCCCGGTCGCCGCGTCGGCGCCGACGGCCTCGACGAACCCGGCCTGGATCGACACCGGCGACGTGCCGCTCCCCGACTGGGCGAAGAGCGTCGAGGTGCTGCGCGAGGACGAGGCCCTCTTCGTCGCGCCCGGCGGCACGCGTCGCGGGCTCGTCGCCGCGGGCGTGCGGCTGCCGCTGCTCGGCGCGGTGCGCGCGGCGGGGTGTACCTCGCGCTGGATCCTCGTCGGCCCGCTCGCCTACGTCTGTCAGGACAAGGTGAAGTTCTCGCCCGACCCGGCCGGCGTCGAAGCGTCCGTTCATCCCGTGCCGGCCGACGCGCTCCCCTACCGCTACTACTTCGTCGGGAAGGACGGCGGCGACGCGTTCGCCAAGCTCTCCGACGCCGACGACGAGACGCCCGCCGAGCAGCTCGAGCGCGGTTGGTCGATCGCCGGCGTCGCCGAGGTGATGCACAAGGGCGCGACCTACGTGGTGACGCGCAAGGGGCGCTACATCCCGCGCGCGCAGCTCGGTCAGGTCACGGCGTACGCGTTCCAGGGGGAGGCGCTCACGACCGACGCGACGTCGCCGATCGCCGTCGGGTGGATCCTCGTCGACAAGACGAACGTCCTCGCCGAGCCGAAGCCGAACGCCAAGGTCGTCGGTGCCCGCACGCGCCTGCAGAAGATCGACGTGCTCGAGACGAAGAAGGTGATGAACGTCGCCTACGCGCGCATCGCGGAGAACGCCTGGATCCGCGCCATCGACGCGCGCATCCCCACCCGCGCGGCACGACCGGAGGAGGCGCTCCCCGAGAGCCGATGGATCGACGTCGATACGAGCACGCAGACCTTGGTCGCCTACGAGGGGGACAAGCCGGTGTTCGCGACGATGGCCTCGACCGGCCGCGTCGGCACGCCGACCCCGAAGGGCGTCTACAAGATCTGGGTCAAGCTGCGGAGCGCGACGATGTCGAACGCGGACGACTCGCAGACCACGACCGACGACGCAACGCCGTTCTCGATCGAGGATGTCCCCTGGGTGCAGTACTTCTCGAACGGGGTCGCGATCCACGGCGCCTTCTGGCACCGCAAGTTCGGCCACGCGCACAGCCACGGCTGCGTGAACCTCGCACCGCTCGACGCGATGCGGATCTTCGATTGGACCGTTCCGCGTCTCCCGCGGGGGTGGGACGCCGTCTTCCCGACCACGGCGGAACCGGCAACGGTCATCCGGGTCCGCTGAGGCCCCCATTTTCCCCTGCCTAGAGCCAGATCGTACGTGCGTGGGGGGGGGAGGACGAGATCCTCTTCCCTTCGGGGTCCTAGATCGGGCAATCTCGAAGCAGACCGGCAGCGCCCTACCCCCGATGTGGGGGCCTTGGGATCTCGAGGAGGAACCAGTGGCGGACAACGAGTCGAAGGGGCGGATCAGCCTGACCGATGCGCGCTCCGACAAGCGCAAGCAGAGCCTCTACTTCCCCGAGGAGATGCTCCAGGAAATCAAGGACGAGGCAGCACGCCTCGATCGCTCGCTCTGGTGGGTCGTGCAGCGCGCGTGGAAGATCGCTCGCCTCGAAATCCGCAAGCTCCCGAGCGTGAACGAGATCGCGAGCGAAGGCGAAGAAGACGAGGGCTGATCAGCCCGAGAAGGCACGCGTCGCGAACGCGGCGAGCGTCCGCGCCATCCACGGTGCTGCGAGCGCCGTCGCGATCGCGACCACGACCAGCTTCGGCAGGTGCGAGAGCGCCGCGTCTTGCAGGCTGGTCGCCGACTGGAGCGCGGAGACGATCAATCCGACGAGCGCTGCCGCCGCCACGATGGGCAGGCTGAGCGCCGTCGCGAGGATCAGCGCCTCGCGCGCGAGAGCGAACGGTGCGTCCATCCTCAGTCGCCGCCCACGTCGTCCGTGTGGGTATCCGCGACTTCCGTGTCAGTAGTGGCAGTATCGGCCGTTGCCGCGTCGGCGGTCGCCGTGTCCGCGGGAGCCGCGCCGGTGTCGACCGGGGCCGCCGTCTCGGCCACGCCCGCGTCGGTCGAGGGTGAAGCGATCTGCCCCTTGCACTCGGGCGTCGTGGCGACGGCAGGGCAGCAGATGTGATCGTTGATCAGCGGCTTCTTCACGCAGGTCAGCGGAACGACGCAATCGAGATTCCCGTTCTTGATCTCGCAGCGCTCGGCCTCGCCCTGCTTCGAGCAAGCGACGGTGCCGAGCCCCGCGAACGAGATGATGGCGAACGCGGAGAACAGCTTCGCTGCGAGCCGGAGGCGCATGATGATCCGGTGCTTAGCACCGAACCGCTCCGAGATGAACGCCCCGCGGGACTGGCAAGGACCGCCGGCTCCACGCTCGGGCCGCACGAGATCGTTCACGTCTCACGTTCACGGCCACGTGCACGGCGAGAAGGACTCGCCTCTGCGCCTCGCCTGATCCTGAGCGATCCTCGCCTCGCGCAGACGCCACAGCCGAACCAGATCAACGAGGCGGTCCGCGCGAAGCAAGGCCCTCTCGACCGTGAACGTGAACGTGCCCGTGAGACGTGAACGATCTCAGTCTCGGTTCACTTGGTGATCCGCGCACCCTTCGGGATCACGGTGATCCCCTTCTCCGTCACACTGAACCCACGCGCAAGATCCGTCGCGCGCTCGAAGCCGACGGTCAGGCCGGAGGGGACGTTGACGTCCTTGTCGACGATGCAGCGTCGGAGCTTCGCGTGGCGGCCGACGTTGACGCCCTCGAAGAGGATGCACTCCTCGACCTCGGCGAAGGAATTGATGCGCGTCCTCGGCGCGAGGACCGAGCGGTGGATGCGACCGCCGGAGATGATGCAGCCGTTCGACACGAGTGAGTCGGTCGCGGTGCCGATGCGGCCTTCTTCGCGGAAGACGAACTTCGCGGGCGGATCGTGGCTCATGCCCGTCCGGATGGGCCAGCGCATGTTGTAGAAATTGAATTGCGGTTGGACCGCGACGAGGTCCATCTGCGCTTCCCAGTACGCGTCGGTGGTGCCGACGTCGCGCCAGTACCCGCGCTCTCGCTCCCCCTCGCCCGGGACACGGTTGTCGAAGAAGTCGTAGACGAACACGGCCTTCCCGACGCTGACCATGTGCGGGAGGATGTCGCGCCCGAAGTCGTGCTTGCTCTGGTCGTCGGCGGTCGCCGCGTCGCGCGTGATCTCGTCGGTGAGCGCCTGACGATTGAAGATGTAGTTGCCCATCGACGCGAGGCACATGCCGGGCTTCCCGGGCATCTCCGGCGGATCCTGGACCTTCTCGTGGAAGGCGAGCACGCGCCCTTCGGCGTCGACCTCGAGCACGCCGAAGTCACGCGCCTCGGCGAGGGTCACGGGGATGGCGGCGATCGTCACGTCCGCGTCGAGCGCGATGTGCGTGTCGATCATCTGCCGCACGTCCATCTTGTAGACGTGGTCACCGCCGAAGATCGCGACGATGTCGGGGTTGTCGTCGTCGATGACGTGCTTGCACTGCCACACGGCGTCCGCCGAGCCCTTGTACCAGGTCGCGCCGGTGCGCTGCTGGGCGGGCATCGCCTCGATCCAGTCGTCGGTGATCGCGGAGAGGCGCCACGCGCGCGCGATGTGCTCCTCGAGCGACGCCGACTTGTACTGCGTCAGCACCTTGATGCGCGTGAGGCCGCTGTTCACGAAGTTCGAGAGGACGATGTCGATGATGCGGTAGCGGCCGCCGAAGGGAACGGCGGGCTTCGCGCGATCGGCGGTCAACGGCAGGAGCCGACGCCCCTCACCGCCGGCGAGGATCATCGAGAGGACGTGGGGCTCACCGAGGACGGGGACGCGCTGCAAGGTGTCGAGCTCCGTGCGACGCGAGGCGTGGACGCCGCGCCGCGAACGACTGGGTTGCCGCGAGGATAGCGGAACTCCTCGCGCGTTCGCGATCGTTCGAGCGGTCCCTACGCAGTGCGCTCGGGCGTGACCGGCCAACCGGTCGGGACGGGGCACCGCTCGACTCGGGCATCGAAGATCTCTGCGAAGATGGGCTCCGCTCTGGCCGCGACGCGCTCGAGTCCGTGGGAGAGCCGGCCGGGGATCTTCCCGAGGCGCCTCCCGATGTCAGCCAACGAGGTCACCCCCTTGTCGCGGATGCCACAGGGGACGATGGCCGAGAAACCATCGAGATCCGTCGAGACGTTGAGCGCGAAGCCGTGCATGGTCACCCAGCGCGTCAGCCGCACGCCGATGGCCCCGATCTTCGCCGGTCGCACCACGTGCTCCTCGCCGGGCCACGCATCGGGTGCTTCGAGGTCGACCCACGCGCCGATCTCCTTGGTCATGGTGCCCGCGGAGACGCCGTCGGCCGCGCAGAGGCGGACCATCACCGTGGCGAGGTCTCGCACGTAGCGGCGGACGTCGCAGCGGTCCGGCTTCAGATCGAAGATGGGGTACGCGACGAGCTGCCCCGGGCCGTGATACGTGACGTCTCCGCCGCGGCCCGTCTCCTCGAAATCGAGGCCGATCCGAGCGCGCGCCTCCTCGTCGAGGAGGACGTGGTCGCTCTTCGCGCCACGGCCGAGCGTCACGACGGGCTCGTGCTCGAGGAACAGCAACGTGTCACCGATGTGGCCGGCGACGCGCGCGTCGACGAGCTCGCGTTGGAGCTCGTGCGCCGCGGCGTACCGGACGCGGCCGAGCCAATAGCTCTGAACCGCTCTCATGGTCACGTCCGCGGACTCTAGGTCCGCTTCGGGTGCCGGAGGAGGGAATCGAACCCCCGACCTAGCGCGTATGAAACGCCCGCTCTAACCAACTGAGCTACTCCGGCCCGGCCCACATCCCCCGCTCTCGGGAGGGCGTGAGGGCGCGGTCAATGTCACGTCGCGCTCGCTCCGTCAAGGACGCTCAGGTCATCGACCGGAGTCGCTTCGGGGTACGGATGGGTCTGGCGTCCGTGCGTGACCGCCCTGGCCGAGGAGGCCGGCCGCGGCGGGAACGACGATCAGCGACGCGAGCAGCCCGGCGACGGTCCCGACGACGCCGATCGTGCCGAGGTCGCGGAGGCCGGGGAACCCGCAGACGAGGAGCGCACCGAATCCGGCGGCGGTGGTGCACGCGGTCGTGATGATCGCGCGCCCCTCGCGACGGAGCGCGCTGCGTGCGTCCCCTTCGCGGAGCGCGTGCAGGAGGAACATCGACTCGTCGACGGTGATCCCGATCAGCACGGGCAGGACGAGCGCGTCGTAGACGTGCACGCGGACGTGGAAGATGCGGACGACGAGCGCCACGAACAGGAGCTCGACCGCGAGGGCTACGAGCGCGACCGCGACCTCCCGGAGCGAACGGAGCACCGAGCGCAGGGCGATGATCACGAGGACCAGCGCCACGAGCGCAACCCGGGGCAGATCGCGGGCGAGCGCGTCGCGCAGCGAGCGCTCGAGGACCGGGTACCCGGTCACGATCGCGCCCGGATCGGCGAGCGCCACCTCGCCTTGGAGGGCGGCAGCGTCGAGCGCCGGTCCGCGCACGTACGTCGCGACGATGGTCTCACCCGTGAGCGGATGCTTCGCGACGTGACGCGCGACGAGCGGCGCGAAGGGTCCCACGCGGAGCCGCGCGACGGCGGCGGTCGCCGCATCGACGGTCGCCGGATGGCGGAGGTGGTCGATCGCGGACGCGAACGGTTCGACCGAGAACCCGACCTCGCCGAGGAGCCGCGTCAGCGCGTCGGCGCGCCCGACGAACGCTTCGTCACGCTCCGAGAGACGCGCCGCGATGGTCGTGCGCGAAGGGAGCCACGACGCGATCGCCTCGACCGATCGTGAGGACGCGCTCTTCGCGAGGAGGGCCGCGAGGACCTCGCCGCGCGCGAGCACCTCTTGTTCGTCCCGGCCGGTCTGCGTGACCGTGAGCTGGATCTCTCCCGGCGTGCCCTGCGTCAGGCGGATCGCGTCTTCCTGCGCGGCGAGCGACGGCAGTCCCTTCGGCTTGAGCGCGACGATGGCCTCGCCCGGACGCGGCGGCCCGAGGATCGCGAACGCGATCGCGAGGAGCGCGACGAATCCCGCGACGATGCGCGCGCCGCGACGCCCCGCGGCGTACGCGCCGAGCGACTGGATCGCGCGCGGGGTCTCCCGCGGGGTGGCCGGAGCGACCTTCTCGAGGCGCGCGGCGATCGTCGGCGTCAGCGCGAGGATCGCGATCGCGGTCAACACCTCACCGGTCGCGCACAACAGCCCGAGCTGCCGCAGCGCGGGGAGCCGGGAGAGCGCCATCGCGCCGAACGCACACGCGGCAGCGATCGCCGCCGTGAGAGTCGGCCGCGCGACCTCGTTCCGTGCACGCTCCGCGATCTCCGAGACCGTCGCGTCGGGGTGCAAGCGACGCGCGCGCTCGACCTCCGCGTAGACGTGGACACCGGTGTCGAGGCCGACGCCGATGACCACGGAGGCGAACCCCATGGCGATGGCCGTCACGCCCCCCGGCAACGCGGCTGCGACGCCGGTGGTCCAGAGCGTGCCGAGGAGCAGCGGCGGCCCGATGGCGAGGAGCGCGCGGACGCGACGGAACGTCACCACGAAGGCGAGCGCGACGAGCACCGTCGAGATCGCGCTCGAGAGGTAGAGATCGCGACGGATCATCCGCTCGACGTCGCGCGCGATCGCAGCGCCGCCGGCGATCGTCGCGGTCACTCCGGGCTCCTTCGACTCTGCGATCGCGCGCTCCAGGCTGTCGATGAGCGCCTTTGCCTCGTCCGAGTCGAGCGCGGATCCGACCGTGCTCACGAGGACGAAGCGAGCGCGTCCCTGATCCGCGACGAGCGCGCCGGTCTCGTCGGCGCCGACGGTCGCGGCGATGCTGCGCGCGCGCGCGCGGACGACCGCGAGGAGCCGCAGCGGATCTTCCCTCACGAGCGACGAGAGGCCCGAGGATCCGGGCATCAGGAGGAGCGAGCGGGTCTCCTCGAGGCGCGCGCGCATCCCTTCGTCGGTCAGGTGTGTGGCGAGCAGTCGTCTCTCTTCCGCGCCGGCGAACGCCCACGAGAGCGTGGGATCGGGGATGGCGTCGCCGTCTCCCTGCTGCGTCGGCGGCGAGATGTTGGTCGTCGCGGACTTCACGCCCGGGCGCCCGATGCAGGCGCGCGCGATCGCGTCGGCAGTGGTCGTGACCTTCGCCGGGTCGTCGCCGCGCACCAAGACGACGGTGACGTCGCCGCCGCCGAACGCGTCGACGTACGCGCCGAGCGCCTTCGCGGCGGGGTCGTCCGGGAACAACCGCGCGAGCCGCCCGGAGAGACGCAGCCGCGGCAGGAGCGCGATCGCGATCAGCGTGAGCAGGAGCGCCAGGAAGGGCGCGAGTCGTCCGAGGCGTCGCATCGTCAGGCAGTCCACGCGTCAGGCGTCGGGACCGCCTCCTGAGAGCGGAGCGCGCCCATCGCCGTCACTCTGCTCGAGATCGAGGCCGCTCTCGAGGGCAGCCGGCGGGCGGATGGTCGGCATGTGCGGGTAGAGGCGGACGCGCACCACGCGGCGACGCCGGGTCGCGCGGATCTCCGCGTCGAAAGTGCCGAGTCGGACGTGATCGCCGCGGCGCGGGATGCGGCCGATGATCCGCACGAGGTGGGCGCCGAGGGTCTCCCCTTCCGAGCCGTCGGGCGGCTCGATGCCGAGCGTGCGGAGCTCCTCCATGGCGGTGAGCGGATCGACGTCCCACGCGCCGGGGAGCGTGCTCGCGGCCTTGATCCGCGGCTGCTCTTCTTCGTCGGCCTCGTCGCGGATCTCCCCGACGATCTCCTCGAGCAGATCCTCCATGGTGAGGAGACCGCTCGTCCCGCCGTACTCGTCGACGACGAGCGCGAACAGGGTCTGCGCCTGCTGCATCGCGCGGAGGACCTCGATCAACGACTGCGGCTCGGGGACGAAGAGCACGTCGCGGCGGACGCCCGTGAGATCGGGGAGGAGTGCCGCGTTGGGATCGAGGAGGAGATCCTTCGCGTACAGGTAGCCGACCGCGCGATCGAGGTCGTTCTTCTCGGTGAGGACGATGCGCGAGTACTCGGTCTGGCGGAGCACCGCGATCGCGTCCTTGCCGCTGGTCGTCACCGCGAGGTATGCGACGTCGACGCGCGGGACCATCGCGTGGCGCGCCTGTCGCGACGCGAAGCGCACCACCCGCTCGAGGAGCGCGCGCTTGTCCTCGGCGCGCGGACCGTGGGCGAGGGTCGCGGCGATGACGGCGGTCAGCTCCTCCTCGGAGAGCTCGCCTTCCGTCGCGAGCTTCCCCTTCATGCCGAGCGCGCGGAGGATGAGACCGGTCGCGCCCTCGATCACGAAGCGCACCGGCAGGAGCGCGATGAACACGAAGCGGAACGGGGTCGCGAGGAAGAGCGCCACCTGCTCCGAGCGCCGCAGCGCCAGCATCTTCGGCACCTGCTCGCCGAGGAGGACGTGCAGGTAGGTGATCAGCGCGAACGCGACGCCTGCGCCGATCCCGTGCGCGCTCAGGCCCATCGAGCGACCGGTGACGCGGTGGTAGACGGCGTCGAAGAGCCACGCGAACGCCGGCTCACCGATCCAACCGAGGGCGAGGGAGCAGAGCGTGATGCCGATCTGCGAGACCGAGAGGTAGCGCTCGATCTCGCTCGCGACTCGGAAAGCGGCGGCCGCGCCGGGCACGCCCTTCTTCACGAGCCGCGCGAGCTGCGCAGGCCGCACGCGCACCATCGAGAACTCTGCGGCGACGAAGAATCCGTTCAGCGCAATGAGCGCCAGCGCCGCGAAGAGGGCGAGCATCCGAGTAGGGGTATCGCTCCGGTGTGTGCGGCGCGGGTCCCTAACGTATCACGTGGCGCAGATGGCACCGAAGCGGGCCAGGACCGTACGGACCTCGGGGTCGTCCTGGTACTTGTTGTTGCGCAGCTCGTCCACGTACGCGACGGCGCTGATGCACGCTGCTTTGGCCGGTTTCTGGGGCGGTTTGGGCATCTGGTCGAGCGCCGCCGAAAGCGCCGCGCGAGGGACGTCGCACTCGCACGCGCGCCGTACGCCATCGACGGCCGCGCGCACGCGAGGGTGCGGCTCGCCGGCGACCTCCGAGAGCTTCGGCGCGATGTCCCGACAGCGATTGCGGGCGGTCGTCAGCTTGGGATCCTTGGGGGCGTTCGCGATGCCGGCGCGGATCGCCGCGAGCGCGCCCTCGATCTCCTCGAGCAACGGCGCGTGCGCAGGGTCTTGGAAAGTGAGCGCCGCCTGCGCGGTGATCGCGGGTGGGTGGGCCATCGGCGGAGGTGCAGCTGCGATGGTGGGTCGATCCGGCCGCGTGAACAAGACCAAGACTGCCAACACCACGCCCACCGCTCCGACGATGAGCACGAGCAAGGCCGGCAACGGAACGCGCATGTTCCGGCCAGTTTACGCGGTAGAGTGCGCGTCGTGCGACGACTGACGACTGAGAGGTCGTGAAACTTTCGGTCGCCTGGACGAGGCACGAACAGGGAGACGGGGAGGCGGGGAGACCGAGAGGGAGCTCGAGATGTGCTGCCGCGCGCGAACATCCAGGCCGTGGCCGCAACGGCTGACATTGACGTCGTAGCAGCGCCCGGCAGACCTTTTCGGAGCTCCCTCTCGCCTCCCCGCTTCCCCGCCTCCCTGTTGACTGGCGGTTCGATCGCGAGCGAAAAGTTCACCTTGCGGATTCGGGTGATCGCCGTCGGCAAGCTGAAGGAGGCGCACTTCCGCGCCGCGGTCGACGAGTACCTCGCGCGTCTCCGCCACTACGCGACGGTCGAGGAGCTCGAGCTGAAGGACGCAGCCCCCGCGCAGGTCGCCGCGGCGATCCGCAAGGGCATGCCCAAGAACGCGCACGTCGTCGCCCTCACGATCGACGGCAAGATGCGCTCGAGCGAAGACCTCGCGAAGCGCCTCGAAGAGCTCTCGGCCCGCGCCGTCGACGTCGTGTTCGTGATCGGCGGCGCCGACGGCATCCCGCTGGAGATCGTCGCAGAGGCGCAGGAGACGCTCTCGCTCTCGAAGATGACCCTGCCGCATCGACTCGCGCGGCTCGTGCTCGTCGAGCAGATCTACCGCGCGATGACGATCCGGAAAGGCGAGCCCTACCACCACTGACTGCTACCATGAGGATCATGCGCACGCAGTCGAGCGACACGCATCCCGAGGTCGAGCGCATGCTGGTCGAGGCCTATCGCAAGATGAGCCCGCAGCAGAAGCTGGCACGCGTGGTGATGATGACGCGCTCCGCCCAGCAGATGGCGCTCGCACGCCTGCGATCGACCTATCCCGATGCCGACGAACGTGAGCTGACCCTGCGGCTCGGAGCCCTCTGGCTCGACCGCGAGACGATGATCCGCGTGTTCGGTTGGGATCCGCAGACGAAGGGGTACTGAGTTGCCGGTCGACTTGGCGGACGCAGTCACCGTGTCCGCGCGTGTGGCGCGGGCATTCGAAGAGCTGGGGATCTCCTACCTGCTCGGCGGATCCATCGCCAGCTCCCTGCACGGCATTCCTCGAGCAACTGAGGACGTCGATATGGTGGCGCTGATCCCCGGACGACAGGTAGCGGACGTCGTGGCAGCGCTCGGGGAGGATTTCTACGCGGACGCCGACATGATGCTCGACGCCATCCTGCATCGCTCCGAGTTCAACTTGATCCACCTTGCGACGGTGACCAAGGTCGATGTGTTCGTTCCCGGTCGCGGACCGAGCTTCGACGCGCAACTCGCGCGTGCGCGAAGGACCCGAGTCTCGGAAGAGCCGCTCGTCGACCTCGTCGTTGCTAGCGCGGAGGACACCGTCGTACAGAAGTTGTCGTGGTATCGGCGAGGCGGCGGCGTCTCCGATCGGCAGTGGAACGACGTGCTGGGCGTCGTGAAGGTACAAGGCCTCCGGCTCGACCTGGAGGTCACGCGAGATGCTGCCCGTCTGCTCGGCGTCGAGGATCTACTCGACCGCGTGCTCGCCGACGCTCTCGTCACCTGACTACGAATACGGATTCGACGGCGGTACATTGCCCCGCATGATCCTCGATCGAGCTCCCCTCCCTGCGCCCAGCGCGCTCGAGCTCCCCGCGTCGAAGGGCGCCGCCGCGCCGCCCGATTTCGCCGTCCGGATCGCCATCGCTCTCCGCCGCGCCATCCAGAAGCTCGCGGACATGGTCGTGCCCGCCGAGGTCGCGCTCTTCGAGCGCATCACCGGCGCGATGCAGACGCACGTCATCCATGCCGTGGCGCGCTTCGGCGTCGTGGACGCGCTCGGGGACCAGCGGCTCACGGCGGAGCAGCTCGCGGTGAAGACCGGCACGAGCCCGGACGCGCTCCACCGCACGCTGCGCGCCCTCGCGACGATCGGGCTGTTCGAGTTGCACGACGACGGACGGTTCGAGAACAACCGCCTCTCTCGCGCGCTCGCATCGGGTCTCGCGACGCGCGGTCGCGAGTGGGCGCTCTACTTCGGCTCGGGCTCGAACGTGCGCGCGTGGTCGGACTACGCAGAGACGCTGCGCACCGGCGGCAGCGCGTTCGACCGCGTCCACGGCATGAACGTGTGGGACTGGTTCGACACACACCCCGACGAGCGTGAGATCTTCGCCCACTGCATGATGGCCATCACCCTGCAGGACGCGCCCTTCATCGCGTCGCTCTATCCCTTCCACGAGCTCGTGCACCTGTGCGACGTCGGCGGCGGACGCGGGACGCTGCTCTCCGAGCTGTTGCTCCGGAACCCGCACCTCCGCGGGACGCTCTGCGACTCGCCCGGCGTCATCGACTCCGCCCGCACGCTCCTCGGAGCACGCGGCGTCCTTCCACGCGTGACGCTCGCACCCGGCAGCTTCTTCGAGAAGGTGCCCCGCGGCGCCGACGCCTACCTGATGAAGAACATCCTGCACGACTGGGACGACGCGACGTCGATCAAATTGCTGCGCATCTGCCGCGAGGCGATGGACCCATCGGGGAAGATGTTGCTCGTGGAGACCATCACGGACAAGAACGACGCGACCGGCATCGGACCGCTCGCAGATCTGCAGATGATGATCGTCTGCGGGGGACGCGAGCGCAGCGTGGGCGACTTCCAGCGCCTCTTCCGCGAGAGCGGCTTCCGCCTCGGCCGCGTCTTCGCCGCCACGACGACCGCAGTCATCGAAGGCGTCGCGATCTAAATCAGCGACCTCGATTTTCGAACTCGGCGTACCTGGTCGATTGAACACGGAGGCACGGAGGCACGGAGGCTCGAGAGTCTGCCGATCGCGGCCGGGCCCTCCCCGTCGCTCGCCGACGCGATCAGGTCGTCGACCCGAGCTCGGAGAACAAACGGGGAGACGGGGAGACGGGGAGACGGGGAGGAAACAAGAGTGCTGCCGCGCGCGTGCGATCACGTGGTGGCAGCCACCGCAAGCGCCGCGCATCAGAGACGATCGGCAGACCGCTCGGAGCTCCTCACGGGCTCCCCGACTCCCCGTCTCCCTGTTTTTTCTCGGTGGCGCGGTCACGGCGAGGCAAGCGACAGCGGCGAGGACCTCGGAGCGAAGCGTGCGGCAGCACTTCATGGGCCTCCGTGCCTCCGTGCCTCCGTGTTCAATCGATCACGCCTGCCCGTTCGAGAATCGAACTCGGTCAGCCTTCGCCGCGCTTGATGCCGTAGGAGCGGATCTTCTTGTGCAGGTTGGTGCGCTCGACGCCGAGCGCGATGGCGGCGCGGCTGATGTTCCACTCGAGCTCGCGGAGCGTGTCGACGATGTATTGGCGCTCCTGGCGGTCGCGATAATCGCGGAGCGTGAGGCGGTTGCCTGCGACGAAGGGTTGCGAGGGACGTGCGCCGCCGGGGCCGGGAGTGAGGTCGGCGTCGTCCTCGTCGCCGCCGCCCTCTTCCTCCTCGAACGGGTTCGCGTGCGGATCCTCCGGCAGATCGGCGATGGTGATGCGATCGCCGGAGCTGAGGATCGCCGCGCGCTCCACCACGTTCTTCAGCTCGCGGACGTTGCCCGGCCACTTGCGGACCTCGAGGGCGGCGAGCGCGTTCTGGTCGATCGACTTCGCCTTCATGCCGTTCTCACGGCAGAACGACTCGAGGAAGGCGTAGGCGAGCAGGTTGATGTCCTCCATGCGATCGCGAAGCGGCGGCGAGCGCATCGGGAAGACGGCGAGGCGGAAGTAGAGATCGTCGCGGAACCGGCCGGCCTTCACCTCGACCTCGAGATCCTTGTTCGTCGCGGCGAGGACGCGCACGTCGACGTGGATCACGTGCTCGCTGCCGACGCGCGAGATCTCTCCCTGCTGGAGGGCGCGCAGCACCTTCGCCTGCGCCGCGAGATCCATGTCGCCGATCTCGTCCATGAAGAGCGTGCCGCCGTGCGCCTGCTCGAAGTAGCCGCGCTTGCGCGCCTGGGCGCCGGTGAACGACCCCTTCTCGTGTCCGAAGAGCTCGCTCTCGATCAACTCGCGGGGGATCGCGGCGCAGTTCACTTTGATGAACGGGCTGTCCTTGCGCGGGGAGAGGTTGTGGATCGCGCGTGAGATCAGCTCCTTGCCGGTGCCGCTCTCGCCCGTGATCAACACGCTCGCCTTGGTGGGCGCGACCTTGTCGATCTCCTGGAAGAGTCGGCGCATCGGCGGCGACGCGCCGATCATCTCGTAGCGCCGTGACGCCTCGGCCTCCAGACCGGAGAGCTTCTGGGCGAGGGCCTTCCGCTCGAGGACGTTGCGGACGCTGACGAGGACGCGCTCGCGGGCGAGCGGCTTCTCGAAGAAGTCGGCGGCGCCGAGCTTGATCGCCGCGACCGCGTCGTGGACCGTCGCGTGGCCGCTGATCACGATGACCGGCGTGCTCTTCATCCCCTCGTCGGAGCGGATCTTCTCGAGCGCCTCGAGGCCGCTCATTGCGGGGAGCTTCACGTCGAAGATCGCGAGGTCGACCGGACGGTCCGGCGCGGCGAGGATCTCGAGCGCGGCTTCTGCCGTCTCGGCCTCGATCGTCGCGTAGCCCTCGCCTTCGAGGACCATCTGCAGCGTCCGCCGGATGTTCTTCTCGTCGTCGACGACCAGGATCGTCTTCGTGGCCTGATTCGCGTCGGGCATCGGAGTGAACGCTACTCTATTCGACGAATCGGGGCAGCAGGACCGCCAGCGCGCTCTGCCCGTCACGGTCGCCGATGTCGAGCCGTCCCCCGGCCACGCGCGCGGCGAGTCCCGCAGCGTGCAGCGCGAGCCCGCGCCCGTACCGCGCCTCGGGCCGTCCTTTGGACGTCCCCTGCCCGGCGCGCGAGACCGCGGCGGCCCTGAGCTCCAGGGGTACGACGAGCCCCTGGTCCACGACGAGCACGCCGACCTCGTCGCCGCGGCAGACCACCTCGACGCGGATCGTCGTCGATGCGGGCGCGTGCTGGACCGCGTTGGCGACGATGTTGTCGACCGCGCGGAGGCAGCCGTCGCGATCACCGCTGGCCCAGCGCGCGTCCGCGCTCGCCTCGGTCTTCACCTCGATGGTCACGCGGCGCGCGGCCGCCGACGCACGGTGGCGATCGGCCACTTCGTCGGCGATGGCGGCGACGTCGACCGGCGGAGGATCCGCGGGGGGAATCGAGCGCGGAGCGCCGTCACGCGCGATGACCTCGAGGTTGCCGACGAAGCGTTGCATCGCATCGCAGGCGAGGCGCGCGTCGAGGAGCGCTTCGTGAACGTCCCCGAGCTCGCTCTGATCCGGGACCGCGCCGTTGGCGAGCCCGTCGACCACGTTCCGTACGTAGCCGAGGTTCGTGACGATCGCGGCCAGCGGGTTCTTGATGTCGTGCGCGAGGAGCAGGAGCGCCTCGGTCAGCTCGTCGCGATCGCCCGCCATTTCAGGTCCGACGGACGATGTCGTCCAACGATTCGAGGAAACGATCGTCGTCGCTGCGGGTGCCCACGCTCGCCCGGATCCGCGTGGGGTACGCGGCGAAGGAGCGCACCAGGATCCCGCGCTCCTTGAGGTTGGCGGCCACCGTGCTCGCCGCGATCCCCTCGAGCTCCATCCACACGAAGTTCGCGTGGGTGCGGCCGAAGCGCACGCGCTCGAAGCGACGGAGCTCGCCGAGGAGGCGCTCGCGCTCGATCGCGATCGCGGTGACGTGACGCTCGATCGCGCCCGCGAGCGGTCCGAACGCGGCGAGCGCGCCCGCCTGCGACGGAGTCGGAAGGTCGTAGGGGAGTGTCTTGTCGATCTCGGCTGCGAGGCGCGGCTGCGCGACGGCCCAGCCCACCCGGAACGCGGCGAGCCCCACCTTCGAGAGGGTGCGCAGCACCACGACGTTGGGGTAGCGCGCGAGGAGATCGAGGCCGGTGGTCCCCTGCCAGGGGTCCGGATCGCACGCCTCGCGGAACGGTAGGTAGGCCTCGTCGACCACGACCACGGATGGCGGATCCATCGACGCGGCGAGCTCGACGATGCGGGTCACGCGCGCGCGATCGTAGGCGCCGGAGGTCGGGTTGTTCGGCGTCGCGAGGAACACGATGGCGGGGCGAGTCTCGCGGATCGCTTGGCAGACGCGCCCTTCGTCGACGTCCCAGTCGGCATCGAGCGGGACCTCGAGCACGTCGTAGCCGTGCACCCGCGCGGACACGCGGTACATGACGAACGTCGGCGACGGGACGAGGATCGACGGACGCGCCCCCGCCTCGGTGCGCGCGAGCGTCGCGATCAGCATCGCGATCACCTCGTCCGAGCCGACGCCGAGGACGAGCTGGTCGCCCGACACGCCGAGCGACTTCGCGATCGCCGCGCGGAGCGCCGTCGCGCGCACGTCGGGATAACGCGCGGGTTCGATCGCGGCGAGCGCATCGATCAGCGCCGAACGCTCCTCGGTGGTGAGCGTCGGGAGGAGCGCCGGCGCTTCGTTCGCGTCGAGCCGCACCGGCACCGGCGTCGGATCGGGCACGTACGCCGACATCTCCGCGATGCTCGCCGGCACGCGTGCGAGCAGGCGATTCAAGAGCTCGTTCTCCGCGGACATGGCGCCCGAAGCGTAGCTCACTTCGAGAGTCGCGCGACGACCACCTGGGCCGAGTCCTCGTCGAAGATTTTCGCGGCGACCGTGCGAGCTTGCGCGAGATCGATCACCGCGGGTGTGCCGAGGTCACCGCTGAACAAGTCCACCACCCGCGCGCGTGGATCGAGGCGGCGCTGGATCCGCGCGTTTGCGCGCTCGGCGTCGGCCCGCGCGAGATCGGCGGCCTCCACCGCTCCGCCGCGCACGCGGTCGAGCAGACCGCGCAGGCGCGAGACCACCAGATCGACATTTCCGTCGGGTGCGAGGACCACGATGACGAACGCGTGGCGCGCGGTGCCGCGGACGACGCGCGCGTCCCACGAGGTCGCAGACGTCGTCCCGACCTCGGTGGCGAGCCGTCCGTTGGGACCGCCGAGGATCGCCGCGAGCACCTGCGCAGCCTCGCGCGCGTTCTCCTCGACCGGATAGGCGAACGCGATCCCGGTGCCGGTCTTCACGACGACCGGGTGCAGCGCGCCCTTCGGCGACGCCCCGGAGTCGACGAGCGGACACGCGCGCGTCTCCCCGGGACGTCGCGGGACCCAGCGCTCGGCCGCGCGCGCCGCGGCGTCGGCCTGCGCCTCTCCCTCGACCGAAGCAGCGTTGGCGAGGACCGCGAGGCGGAGCGGTCCTGCGCGGAGCGTCGCCAGTCGGAGGTCGATCTGCTCGAGGCCGACCTTCGCCACCGCGTCGAGGGTCCCCATCGGGTCGAGGAAGCTCGGTCGCAGCGGCGAGGACGCACGCAGGACCGAGCGCACGAGCTCGGAGGGACCGCTCGCGGGACCGAGCGCCACGAGCGAATCGGCGCGGGCGCTCGCGACGTCCTCCGCGGCGGGGAAGGAAGCGAGCACGAGCCTTCCGAGCGCGTCGCCGACGCGATGCGCGAGCTCCGTCGCGTTCTCGCCGGCGCGTGTGGGAGCGTGCGCGACGATGCCGACGCCGGTCGTGGACGCCCACGGCTCGAACGCCACCCCCGACGGCCCATGACTCGCCTGCGCGGAGACCAACGCACGCGCCGCCACGGACGCGAGCCCTGCGTCGCCGAACCCTTCGTGCGCGACCCCGCACGGCGTACCGAGCGCGGCCCACAGCTCGCCCTGCCCTGCTTCGACGCGGCTCCGGAGCTCGATCTCGTTCTTCGTCCACGCGAGCCGCGCGCGATTCACGGCCTGCGCGTACTTCGGGACGATCGCGGCGAGCACGCTCGCCTCGTCGACCGTGGGTGCCTTCGCGATCGCCGTGGCGGCGACGGCCAACGTCGTCGACGACGTCAGCGGCCTCGTCACCTGCAGCGGCCAGGACCACCAGGCAGCGCGATCGGCGGCTTCGCGTGGGTCGCCGCCGGACCCGATCGCGCTGCGCGCGGCGTCGTCGTCGAGCGCGTGCACGCGTTCGAGCGCGAGCTCCACCTCTTGCCGCGCGACCTCCGCGGCGACGGCGGCGCGCATCGCGAACCGATCGGCGTTCCACTCTTTGGTGGCAGCGCGCGCGGCGGCCGAAGGCTCGACCTCGACCACGATGCACGCGCCTTCGTCGTGCGCGACGCCCGCGATGCCGCGCGCGCGCCAGTCGTCGGCCGCGCGCAGGCGCAGATCGAGCGGCCCGCGTCCGTCGAGCAACGCAGCGAGCGCCCCGGGGAGCGCGCCGCGCGGACCGCCTTCCACCACGACGATCGCGCCGTCGTGGTGGTGGGTGATCGTCACCGCAGGCGCAGGGGGCGGCTCGGCTGGCGGCACGACGCTCGATCCGCCCGGGAGCACCGGAAGCGCGCGCCACGACTGCGCGAACGCGTCGACCGCGCCGCTGCCGACGGCGCCGACGACGACGCGATCGACGCGCACGAGCGCCGCGCGGCTCGTCTCGGCGAGTGCTTGCAGGTCGTCTGCGGACGGGGCCTTGAACGTCGAAGGGCGCGTGGGTCGATCGAGACAGCGCGCGGCGCGCGTGAGGGCGCGATCCTCGACGGGACGGCCCGCGAAGGCGTCGACCGCCGCCCGCACCGCAGGCAACGCCGGATCGCCAGCGACCACCTTCGCGACGAGCGCTTGATCGAGCTCCGCGGCCGTCTTCGCGCCTAGCTGCGGCGCCAGGGCCCGAACACGGGCGACGCGCGCGCCGGGGAGGACTTCGACCGCGGTGAACCCGGCCTTCTCGAGCCGCGCGGCGACGATCGACGCGGCGACGTGGACGTGCAGGGGCTCGTCACCACGGAGCTCGATCGCGATCGCCGCGGAAGGATCTCCGTCACGCCGCACGACCGACAACCGCGGGCGCCCCGCGGCCGCGTGCACTTCGACGCCGGGGATCGTCTTCGGTCCGTCGGCCTTTACCGGCGTCGCCGCGCTCTTCCCGCCTGGTCCGCAGCCTCCCACCATGAGGGGCACCGCCAGGAGCGCGAGGACTACGGTTCGATGTCGGCGATCGAACGCGGGCACAGCTTGAAGTTGTAGAAGTAGTCGAGGATGCCGGTCACCGACTTGAGCGTCGTGCCGGCGGCGACGTTCAGCCCGTCCGTCTCGTGGATCGGGAAGAACTTCGCCGAGAGGACGATGCTGTTGTCGCTCGAGAAGATCTGCGCCTCCGGCCGCTTCGCGCCGGCGATGAACCCCTTGAGGATGGGGACGTTGCGCAGCTTGACGAGACGGCTCGCGTACTGGATCGCGGAGGGCTCGTCGGCGAGATCCGCGAAGTCGAGCTCGATCGGCTGCGGCGCGGGGCCTTCGTAGGTGAGGGTCAGCGACGCGGAGGATGCCTGCGGGACCGCGACCCCGGGATCGAACGGGCTGCTCCCGGGAGGACCGGCGAACGCCGCGAAGATGCCGACGAGATCGACGCCCTGCCCGGGGACGAGCTCGAGGTCGGGCGGGTTCTTCGTCGGGCGGTAGAGGCGGAGACCGCTCCACGGCACCCCCTTCGGTAACGGCGTCCCGTTCGGCCCGGTCTGCACCGGATCCTGGACGAAGATGTCGCCGACGCCTTTGCCGTCCTTCGACTCGTCGTAGCCGTCGACCGCGATGATCACGACACCGAGCGCGCGGATCGTCGCGCCGTCGGCGATGCGCGACTTCGGGTCGGCGGCCTTGGCGATCGGGTTGCCGAGGAGCTTCGGTCGAAGTTCGAGGTTGTTCAGATCGCCGCCGCCGGACGAGCACCCTGCGCACGTGAGCACGCTCGTCAGAGCGCTCGTGAGGGCGAGCAGATGGACCGGCCGCAGCATCCCTTTTCGGTAGCACATTTGGCGGTCAGGGTCTCGCGCCCTCCGCGCTCCCGAGATGGAGGGGTATCTTCGACCGGAGGTGCACACCGTCGGAGTCACGGGGACGAACGGCAAGACGACCACCACCACGTTGGTCGCGGCGGCGCTCGCGCGCGTGGCGTCGCCGGTCGCGCGCATCACGACGATCGGGTTCTTCCACGAGCGCCCCGACGGCGCCGACGAGATCCGCGACGTCGACAAGACGCACGGCGGCTTCTTGCAGGTGCTGCGGCGCGCAGAGGAAGCCGGCGGACGCTACGCGGCGGTCGAGTACACGAGCGAAGCGCTCTCGAACGGGTACGCGAAGCTCTGGCCGCCGGACGTCGCGGTGTTCACGAACCTCACGCACGATCACCTCGATGCACACGGCTCCGCGGAGCACTACCTCGCGAGCAAGGCACAGCTGTTCATGGAGGTGAGACCGGACGGCGCCGCAGTGCTCAACGGCTGCGACGCCGCGAGCGCGCTCCTCGCCGAGATCATCCCGGCTGGCCGACGCGTGCTCCGCTACGGCGTGCCTTCGCGCGGACAGGCGATCGAGGCGCTCGACGTCGAGGCGACGCGCGTCACGCTCTCGTGGGCAGGGACGTCGATCGCGGTGAAGAGCACGATCGCAGGCGTCCCGAGCGCGCTCTCGACGCGCGCGATCGGGGACGTCTTCGCGGAGAACGCGCTCGCTGCGTTCCTCGCCGCGCTCGCGAGCGGAGTCGCGCCCGACGTCGCGGCCGCCGCCATCGCCGCCGCCCCGCCGCCCCCGGGGCGCTTCCAGGTCGTGTGCGATCGGCCGTGGGTGATCGTCGACTACGCGCACTCCCCCGACGCGCTCGCCCGGACGCTGGGCGCCGCGCGCGTGCTCACGGCCGGTCGTCTCGCGGTGGTGTTCGGCGCTGGCGGCGAGCGCGATCGGCAGAAGCGCGCACCCATGGGCGAGGCCGCGTCGATCGCCGACCGCGTCTACCTCACGACCGACAACCCACGCGCAGAGGATCCGAAGGCGATCGCGCGGGCGGTGCGCGCGGGTGTGCGCGCGACGCTCGTCGAAGAGCCGGATCGTGCGCTCGCGATCGGCCGCGCAATCCACGACGCCGCGCCGGACGACGTGATCGTCATCGCCGGGAAGGGACACGAGACGACGCAGCTCGTGAAGGGCGCGACGATCGTCTTCGACGACGTGGCGGTCGCGACGCGCGCGCACGGCGAGCGCTGATCACCCCCACCAGAGGAGCTCGTGCACGACCCGCTTGCGGTCGAGCTCGAACTCGACGACGAGCTTGTCTCCGTCGAGGCGGACGGAGTGCGGCACCAAGGGGTCGGCGGGGAAGAACGCCGCGTGCGAGAACCCCGCGTGATCGAGCCACAAGAGGTGCAGGCCGTTCCTCCCGCGGCCGTGCATCAAGAGCATGCGGCCCTCCCCGAGGAGCATCATGTCGAGCGAGAGCATCCCCATCTCGTCGAGCTTCTCGGCCGTGGGGAAGTCGCGACCGAGATCCTTCATCTCGGGGAGGTGCGTGACGAGGTACTTGTGCAGCGTGTCGTAGCGCACGATCTTCAGGCTCGGGAGCTTGCGATCGGGGCGCTGCGTCACGATCGCGGGCAGCTCTTCGGGCCGTGCCGTCGCGCGCTCGACGTGTTGGCGGTAGCGCGTCGCGAGGCCGCCCTGGTCGATCTCGGCATCCGACAGCGCCTTCAACCACCAGTGGAAGGGCGCGAGATCGCCGGTGCCGGCGCGGCTCTCGAGCGTGACGACGCTCTCCCACGACGGACGCCGCACGCCCCAGCGGCCGCCGTGGTTCGCGACGACGCAGGCGCCCACGTAGATGGCGCCGTGGATGACGAGCTGCGCGAGCTGCGGAGGGGACGCAAGCAAGCGGTCGCGGGTGGCGCGGTCGACCGCAGCGGCGAGCCGATGCACCGACGCGTCGGTCCGGTCCAGATCGAGCTCGTTCTGTGCGTGGCGCCCGAGCGTATGCGGAGCGAGGTTCGCGAACACCGTCGCGATCTCGTCGAGCTCGGCGTAGAGCCGCCGGTTCTGCGCCGGGTTCGCGTCGACGGCGCGCGCGGTCGCGAGCGCAGCATCGCTCTGCAGGTCGGGCGGATAGAGCGGGCGGAAGAAGACCTCGAACAGGCGCTCGGCGGTCCAGCGGTCACGGGTCTCGCTCTCGCTCACGCGCAGAAGCGGTAGTGTAGGCTCGTACGCGGCGCCACTCATGCTCGTCTTCGTCCTCCACTCCGACCTCGACACGCTCGCTGCCATCACCGGCAAGATGCGTGCGCGCGGGCTCGAGGCGGTCGCCGCGGCCGAGGCGGCGCCGTTGATCGAGCGCGCGGCGAAGACGCGCCCGTCCGTGCTCGTCATGCCCGACCGCGGTGCCAGCGTCGAAGAAGCGGCCGAGCTCGCGGCGCTCCGGAGCGCGCTCGACGACGTGCCCGAGGTGCTGATCCCGCGGATCGACGCAAACGACGAGCAAGCGGTGATGCGCGTGGTCGACGCCATCACCAGCGCGGTCGTCGCCGCGTCTCCGGTCGATCAGCGCGGCACGCAGGGTGCCGGCGAGATCCGCGGCGACATCGCGCAGGTCCCCCTCCCTGATCTGTTGCAGCTCCTCTCGATGGGGCGGAAGACCGGCGTGCTCGGCGTGACGACCTCGAACGCCGCCGGAGAGATCCGACTCGCCGACGGCGAGGTCGTCGACGCGATGTTCCGTCGCGCCGAAGGCATGAAGGCCGTGATTCGCCTCCTCGGCGAGCGCGAAGGTGCCTTCCACTTCGCACCCGACACCGCGCCGACGCTGCGACGGATCCGCGAGCCGATCTCCTCGATCCTCATGGAGGGCACGCGGCAGGTCGACGAGATCCGCCTCCTCCGCGAGCAGCTCGGCCTCGCGGTCAACGCGCACCTCGTGGCGCTCCAGGTCGAGGATCCGAAGTCCATCGACGCGAAGGACTCGATCGCATCCGAGCTCGGCGATCTGCTGGTCACGCCGCGCACTCTCGAGGATCTCCTCGACGAGACGCCGCGCAACGATCTCGACGTGCTCCAAGCGCTCGCGCGGCTCGACGCGCAGCAGCGACTGCTCCGGCGTCCAATGGGCGATCTGCGCCCCTCGCTCGCGGGCCCCGAGGGCATGGTCGTCCTCCGCGGACTCGCGCGTCGCCTCCGTCCGCGCGGCTACCGCGGCCCGGGCCGACTCGCGCTCGTCGGATCCGCCGGGAAGATCCGCCTCGCACGACAGGCGCTCTCGCGACTCGCAGAGGCCGTGCCGGGCGCCGACGTCGGCGGCGAGATGAGCGCCGATCGCCTCATCGAAGCGACCGTCACGCTGCAGCTCGGCGAGTCGGTCGGCCTCGAGCTCCTGACGATGATCGATCGCGACGATCTCGCGCCGCTCTACCCCCTCGTCCTCAACGGCACGATCGGAGTGGTCACCCTCGACCGTCCGAGCGCCGCCCTCGCGAACATGGTCGAAGAGCTCGAAATCGCGCTCGTCGACGCGCGCTCCGTGACGGAAGAAGAGATCGCGATCGATCCTGGGGATCCCACGTCGATCGCGGCCGTCGTCCGCGGGGCCATCGAGGGAATGGGCGCGACGTAGCGATAGGCTATCGGACGCCCGCGGCTCTGACGCGCGGCGGGAAATTACCCTCCCCCGCCCCCTCCCTCCGGAGGGGCTCCTTCCGACGCAGGTGTCTCGCCACGCAATGGGCATCGTCGTCTTCGAGCGGCGGACTGATCATCCGACTCCACAAACGAGGTGGTGTCGACGAGCCCCGCGCGCCATCGCTCTCATCCGTGAAGAGCCGCCGAGCTCGAAAGCACGTCCGACGAGCCCTGGGAGAACGCGGCGCACCACCGTTGCAACGCGTGCGTGGTCCGTCCACGCGCGCCTCAAGGAACGTGCGTCGGAAGGAGCCACTCCCTCCGGG
>JBKJQC010001120.1:0-3322 GCA_046593995.1 Polyangiales bacterium | reverse complement strand
TCACCCTCCAGTCGAAGCCGAGCGTGCCGGTGACCGTCACCGTCGTCAGCCAGAACACGGGCGAGGGGACGGTCTCGCCGGCTTTCCTCACGTTCACGCCCACGGACTACAATGATCCGGCCGCGCACGTGGTCACCGTCACGGGCGTCAACGATTCGATCGACGACGGCAACGTCAGCTACACCGTCCTCCTCTCGGGCACGACCGCCGAGTACGCGAGCGTGACGAAGACGGTGACGCTGACCAACACGGACGACGACACCGCCACGCTGGTGGTCGTCGCGACCGGTACGCCGACGAACACGACGACGGAGTCCCTCAACACGGCGCAGTACAGCGTCTCGCTCGGCACGCAGCCGAGCGGAACGGTGACCGTCAACGTCCTGAGCAACGATCTGAGCGAGGGCACCACCACCGGCGCCCTCACCTTCACCACCGCGAACTGGAACGTCCCGCAGCCGGTGGTCGTCACCGGCGCGAACGACAACGACCTCGATGGCGACATCAACTACACGGTGACGCTCTCCGGTTCGGGCGGTGGCTACACCGGCGTGACTTCGGTGCTGAACCTCATCAACCTCGACAACGAGGGCACCCCGACGATCCTCGTCGAGCCGACGGCGCTCCTCGCGACGTCGGAGCGCGGGATCAGCGACACGTTCAACATCTCGCTCAGTCACCGGCCGTACGGCAACGTGACGATCAGCCTGACGAACGCCTTCACGACCGAGGTCACGCTCAACATGACCGCTGTCGTCCTCACCCCGGACAACTGGGAGCTCGGCGTCGACGTCATCGTGACCGGCGTGAACGACAACGGTCTGAACGCGACGAACTCGAACTTCACCATCGTGACCGGAGCTGCGGTCGGCGGAGACAGCCGCTACGTCGGCATCAATCCGCCGGACGTCACCGGCACGAACTACGACTTCAACGCGTACATCGTCCTCATCCGCACCCTCACCGGGAAGGGATGGCTCTCGACGACCGAAGCGGGGGGCACCGGCCAGTTCCGCGTGTTCCTCAATGCACCCCCGACGGCCGACGTCACGGTGCCGCTCTCGCTGTCGAAGCCGAACATCGCGACGCTCTCCGTCACCAGCGTGACCATCCCCGTCGCGTCCTTCCAGACCGGCGTCACCGTCACCGCGACGGGCAAGGGGAATGGCAACGAGAGCGGCGGCCGCTTCGAGAAGTACAACGTGCAGACGGGCACGACCTCGAGCGCCGACACGAACTACAACGGCCTGAACCCGCTCGATCTCCGGGCGCGCAACTACAAGGTCGCTGGGTTCTGACGTTGACGAGCGGATCGGACGCCGTGACGGTTCGAAGACCGTGACGGCGCTCCAATCCGAACCGCGCCCAGAGCCGCACCCTGAGACCGATGCCGACGCCGCGCGCACTCTGCGGCGGCTCCGCATCGGTCTCGTGGTTTTTGTCGCGATCGGGCTGCTGACGGCGTGGCGTCTCGGCGTCCTCCAGGTGTTCCGCGATCCGGCGCACGTGAAGCAGGTCCTCGTCGGGCTCGGACCGTGGGGGTACCTCGCGTTCGTCGCTGCGTACGCCACGCTCCAACCGTTCGGCGTCCCCGGCACGGTGTTCGTCTTCGCGGCGCCGCTGATCTGGCCCTGGCCGATCGCCTTCGCGCTCTCGATGGTCGGCACCATGGCGGCGAGCGTGGTGGGCTTCTCGTTCGCGCGCTTCGTGGCGCGCGACTGGATCTCGCGCTTCATCCCCAAGCGGTTCAAGGTCTACGAGGGCGCGCTCGAGAAGCGCGGGTTCGTCACCGTGTTCACGCTGCGTCTCGTGTTCTGGATGCCGCCGCTGCTCCACGCCTTCTTCGGCGTCTCGCGCGTGAAGTTCTGGACGCACTTCTGGGGCTCGCTCGCCGGCTACGTCCTCCCGCTCTTGGCGACGGCGTATTTCGGTCAGAAGATCTTCGAGACGATGCGCACCGCGCCCCCGATCGCGTGGGTCGGGGTGGCCGCCGGCGCGCTCGCGATCATCACCACGTTCTGGCTCGTGACCCGGCGTCCTCGGGAGTCGTGACGCGGGTGGTCACTCCTCGCCCATGAACGGGTACTCGACGGACGTCGCGGGGACGAACGTCTCCTTCATGGTGCGTGGCGAGACCCAGCGCAGCAGGTTGTACGAGCTGCCCGCCTTGTCGTTGGTGCCGGACGCGCGTGCGCCGCCGAACGGCTGCTGGCCGACGACCGCGCCCGTCGGCTTGTCGTTGAGATAGAGGTTGCCCGCTGCTTGGCGGAGCCGGTGCGCGGCGCGCGCCATGAACGCGCGGTCCTGCGAGAAGATCGCGCCGGTGAGCGCGTAGGGGGACGTCTCGTCCACGACCTTCAAGAGCTCGTCGATCTTCGCGTCGTCGTAGACGTTCACGGAGAGCACCGGCCCGAAGAGCTCCTCGCAGAAGATCGGGTGGGTCGGATCATCGACCTCGTAGACGGTCGGCTCGACGAACCACCCTTCCTTGCCGTTCGCGTTGCCCCCGGTGATCACCTTCGACTTCGGGTCGGCCTTCATGCGCTCTTGCCACTTCGAGAGTCGCTCGTGCGCGCGAGCGTCGATCACCGCGCCCATGAAATTGCGGAAGTCCGCGACGTCACCCATGCGGATGGCTTTCACGTGCGCGACCACGCGCTCCTCCACCGCCGGCCACAGAGAGCTCGGGATGTACGCGCGCGACGCCGCGGAGCACTTCTGCCCCTGGAACTCGAACGCGCCGCGCACGAGCGCGACCGCGAGCGCGTCGACGTCGGACGAGGGGTGCGCGAAGACGAAGTCCTTGCCGCCCGTCTCTCCGACGATGCGCGGATAGCTGCGATAGCGATCGATGCGCTCACCGACGCCGCGCCAGAGCGCTTGGAACACGCGCGTCGAGCCGGTGAAGTGGATGCCGGCGAGGTTCGGGTCGTCGAGGCAGGTGCTCGCGATCGGCTCGCCGTGGCCGTAGACGACGTTGATCACGCCGTCGGGGAGCCCCGCAGCCTGCAGGAGCCGCATGATGTGGTACGCGGCGAGCGACTGCGTCTCGGCGGGCTTCCACACGACGACGTTGCCGAGGAGCGCAGGCGCGGCGGGGAGGTTTCCGCCGATCGCCGTGAAGTTGAACGGCGTGAGCGCGAGGACGAAGCCCTCGAGGGGACGGAGCTCGAGGACGTTGCGAACGCCGGGCGGTGAGATCGGCTGCTCGAGCAGCTTCGACGCGAAGTGGACGTTGAACCGCAAGAAGTCGACGAGCTCGCACGCGGCGTCGATCTCGGCCTGGAAGACGGTCTTGCTCTGACCCAGCATCGTGGCGGCG
>JBKJQC010001059.1:0-8075 GCA_046593995.1 Polyangiales bacterium | reverse complement strand
TTCGCATGCTGCGCTCGGTCGCCGGGGTCGCGATGCTCCTCGTGTGCCTGTCGTGCTCTTCGAAGAGCACGACGCCCGTAGCGACCGAGCCGGCCGACGCCGCGCCGCCGCCGATCCCGGTCGGCAAGTCTCCGCGTCGCGGGAAGCCGTCGAACGTCGTCGGCGGCTTCAAGGTCGTGCTCCCGACCATCACGCTGCAGCCCGGTGAGGAGCGCACGCCCTGCTACGTCGCGCCGCTGCAGATCACCGGTCCGTCGAAGATGGTCGGCGGCGGTCTCCTCACGGTCTCCAAGGGGATGCACCACGGCAACGTCACCACGCGTCCGCGTCGCCCCGACTCGACCGACACGATCCGACCGTGCCCCAAGGAGTCGACCGGCGCGCTCGGCGGCGAAGGGCAGGACGTCGTCGACGGCGGCTCGGTCCTCTTCGGATCGACGACGCAGATCATGGGCGAGGAGTGGCAGAGCTTTCCCGATGGCATGGCCTTCAAGGTGCGCGACGGCTTCGAGATCGCCGCGCGGATGCACTACATCAACACCACCAAGGAGCCGCTCACGCTCTCGCCGGTCTACGAGTGGTTCACTGTCGACGAGACCAAGGTCACGACCGAGCTCGGCCCGTTCTTCTGGGTCTACAGGGGGTTCGAGATCCCGGCGCGCCAGCAGCTGACCGTGAAGGCCGACTGCCCCATCCCGGGCGACATGCACGTCGTCACGCTCATGCCGCACATGCACAAGCTCGGCACCGCGTTCCGCGCCGGCTGGGTCGGCGGACCGCTCGACGGGAAGCTGTTCATGGACTCGAAGGGGTACGACCCGGAGGAGTCGATGATCCAGCAGTACGAGCCCGCGGTCGATCTCTCGCTCGGTGACGGCGTCTCGTTCTCGTGCTCGTGGGACAACACGTTCGACAAGACGATCGTCGAGGGCATCGGCGACAACGAGATGTGCATGGCCTTCGGCTACGGCTATCCGCCGAGCGCGATGTACACGCTGATGGGGAACTCGGGGGGGCTCTGCCCCGCGATCACGCCGAACCCCTGAAGCGACCGTGATCTGCCGGGTCGATGCGCGCGATCCCGGTCTCACTCGCACAAGATGGATCCGCTAACGCGAGCCCGTACCGCTGCACACGCCGCAGGAGAGCGAGAACGACGACGTGCTCGCGAACGTCACGGTGCAGCTGATGCTCGTACCGCGCGACGTGCCGGTGAGCGCCGCAGTGGTGCCCGACAACGTTCCGTTCAAGCTCGTGCCGTTCGTGCAGCTGACAGCGAGCGAGCAGCCCGCCTGCGCGACGGTGCAGGTCGGCTCCATGCACGTGCCCGTCAGCGTCCACGAGCCACCGTAGCTGGTGGCGCACGTGCCCGTGCCGGCGTCCGTCGGGACCGGCGTCGCGATCGTGCCGTTGACCGTCGTCGGGCAGCACACGTCGCTCGCACCTGCGCTCGTCGGCGTGCACCCGGCGGCCACGGCGGCCGATGTCTGCGCGGCGTCGCAATCGAGCTTGCGCGGCTTCCCCGCTTGGCCGGCACACTCGGAGTCGGTGTCCGATCCAGCCTTCTGCTGGCATGCGACCGTCGTGTCGCCACCGGTCGGGGTGCCGAACACCGTCGTCGGGCAGCAGACGTCGGACGAGCCCTCGCGCTTCGCCACGCAGCCGACCTTCAACGCCGCGGCCTGCTCTTCTTCGCCGCTGCAGTCGAGCATGCGCGGCTTCCCCGCCTTGCCCGCGCAGTCACTGTCGGTGTCCGACCCGGGCTCCTGCTCGCACGCGAGCTTCGGCGAGCTCGACGAGGAGCCCGAGGAGCAGCCGGAAAACGCCACGACCAGGGCTGCGAGCGCAAAGGCTTTCATGACGGCTCTCCCACAGGACCAACTAGCAGCATCGGTAAAAAGCGACAACTGCGGGGCGCCGGGCTTCCCCGTCGGACCTCGTTCGAGCATCGTGGCCGGCATGGGACGCCTCGAAGGGAAGATCGCGATCATCACGGGCGGCGCGTCGGGCATCGGCCGCGCGTCCGCCAAGCGGTTCGTCGAGGAGGGCGCGCGGGTCGTCGTCACCGATCGCAACGACGTCGACGGTCCGAAGGTCGCGGAGGCGCTCGGCGAGCCGCACCTGTTCCGACTCCTCGACGTCACGGACGAGAAGGCATGGGCGAGCGTCGTCGACGAGACCGTAAACCTGTTCGGGCGCCTCGACGTGCTGGTGAACGGCGCCGGCACAGGCGTCCTCAGCGACATCGAGCACACGACGCTCGAGCAGTGGCGGTTCGTCAACGCGGTGAACTCCGAGGGCGTGTTCCTCGGGTGCCGCGCGGCCATCGGTGCGATGAAGGCGCACGGCGGCTCGATCATCAACGTCTCGTCCGTCGCCGGGCTCGTCGGAGATCCCAACATGGCCGCCTACTGCGCGAGCAAGGGCGCCGTCCGCATGCTCACCAAGTCGGTCGCGCTCCACGCCGCACGTCGCGGCTACGCGATCCGCTGCAACTCGGTGCACCCCTCGTTCATCGACACCGCGATGGTCGGCGCGATGATCGACATGGCGCAAGATCGCGACAAGGCGCGGAAGATGCTCGAGAACGCGGCGCCGCTCGGCCGCATGGGGCAGCCGGAGGAGGTCGCGCACCTCCTCGTCTACCTCGCGAGCGACGAGTCGAAGTTCGTCACCGGCGCCGAGCTGGTGATCGACGGCGGTCTGACGGCGCGGTGAGGTGCGCTCGGCGCATGATCTCCTCGTCGCCGGCGCGTCCCGGCGCGGAAGCCAACGCGACGGCGCTGACCCGGCTGTAGCGACCTCGAAAGTGGCGCAACCGGGGACTTCCGCGACGCGACTGCGCGCCGGGCATCGATCACCGCCATGTGGGTCGAGACCATTTTTTCCCGGGAGGACCTCACGCAGCTCCTCGACGAGCTGTTGCCTGCGAAGATCCGCCTCGGCAGCGAGGACGACGACGCGTGGCTCGCGCTCTTCGACCTCGGTGAGGTCGCGCTCGTCCCGAACGTCGGCCTCCGCGTGACCTGCAAGGCCAAGCTGCGCTGGGAGATCGTGTCGATGAGCGTCCCGGTGACGCTCCACTCGCTCACGGTCCTCTTGAAGCCCCAGATCCGGAAGCGCGAGACCGGCGACGTCCTCTCGTTCGGAATCGAGATCGAGCACGCGGACCTGGTGAACGTCCCCGAGTTCATCGACGTGAAACTCACCGAGCGCGTGAACCGCGAGCTCGAGGCCAAGCAGGACGACATGGCGTGGGACTTCACCACCATGCTCTCGCGCTTCATCGCGCTGCCGCCGATCATCGATCCCATCGACGCGATCAACGTGAAGGTCGCGTGGGGGAAGCTGCGGATCGACGCCGACGCGTTGGTCCTCGCCGTGTCGTTCCAGGCGCACCTGCTCCGAGAAGGCGCGCGCGCGTCTGCGCCGCTCGTCCGCACCGGCGGCGGACTGGTGGCGACCGAGCCGCGTCTGCTCGCCAAGCGCGAGGCCACCCAGCGCGCGCTGTGGGCGGTCAGCGGAATCGCGTTCTTCACGGGGATCATGGCGGCGTCCTTGTGGCCACGTCGCCGCTACGCCTGGTGACGGCCGGCCCTGGGTGGTGACGCGCCCGCGCCCTGCCACAATGGGACGCCGTGCGTTCCCGCCGTCTCGCGCTCCTGCTCGCGCTCTCGTCCTGCGCGCGTCCATCGGGTGCTCCGAGCGACGACGCGGGCGCTCAGCACGACTGCCACGCGAGGTCACCCGAGCTGGACGGAGCGCTTGGTGATCGAGCTCCACGTGAAGCCGGTGACGGGAAACTGGATCGGGTCGCTCGCATCGAGTGACGCGCCGAGCGCGACGAAGAGCGGCAGGAAGTGCTCGTGCGTCGGGTGCGCCATCTCCACGCCGGGCGCTCGCCGCCGGTAGTCGACGAGGGCGTCGACGTCGCGCGCCGCGAGGTGCTCGGCACACCATGCGTCGAAGTCGGCGGCCCAGGCCGGGGTGGGGGTGAGGCCTTTCGCATCGAGGTTGCGGAGGTTGTGCGTGAGCGTTCCGCTCGCGAGGAGGAGCGTGCCCTCGTCGCGGAGGGGCAAGAGGCTCCGACCGAATTCGATCAGGCTGACCGGATCGAGCTCCGGCAACGAGACCTGGAGGACGGGGACGTCGGCGTCGGGGTACATGGCGCAGAGCGGAACCCACGCGCCGTGATCGAGGCCGCGGCCCGGAGAATCGTTCACGTCCACGAGCACGCGCACCCGATCCGCGAGCTCGGGCGCGCCCGGGGCTTCGTAGGTGAGCGCGTAGCAATGCGCGGGGTGATTGTCGAAGTCGTAGATCAGCGGTACGCGTCGCGTCGCGCCGATCGTCGGCTTCCCTTCGAACCAGTGCGCCGAGAGCACGAGGATCGACTTCGGTCGTGGCATCGCGCGCGCCCACCCGAGCAGCTCCGAGACCCACACGGGATCATCGAGGAGCAGGGGGGAGCCGTGCGCCGCGAAGGCGCTCGGCATGCGGACATCGTGCGTGGTCGACTGAACTCGGGCCCCTCCCCGGAGGGGCCCCTCCCTCGATTGGCTGGACATGATGCTGACTCCTCTGCTCCTTCGCCCACCGTTGTTGGAAGGCACCGACGCGGGGATACTGATGGCCGTATGACGACGATTGGCTTGGAGCTCGTTCCGCCGTTTCTCGCCGTCGCCGAGCTCGGGAGCTTCTCCGCCGCCGCCGGTCGTCTCGGCATCGAGAAGTCTTCGGTCAGCCGCGCCGTCACGCGTCTCGAGGACGCGATCGGCGAACGTCTGTTCTCGCGCACGACCCGGCGCGTCGCGCTGACGGACGCCGGGCAGTCCATGCGCGATCGACTGCGCGAGCCGTATTCGACTCTCGACGCTGCGCTGAGGGCGCACCTCGACGAGAACCGATCACCGCGCGGGCGCGTCGTCCTGACGGCGCCGCCCGACTTCGCCGTGACGATCCTCTCGGACGCCGTCACGCGTTTCGGTCGACGCCATCCGCACGTCGAAGTCGACGTGCGAATCAGCAATCACTACGTCGACCTGGTGGCCGAGAACATCGACGCCGCGGTTCGCCTCGCGGCACGTCCGCTCAAGGACTCGGGGCTCCGAGTGCGCAAGCTCGCCGACTCCACCCTCGGGATGTTCGGCTCGCGATCGCTCGTCGAGGCGCGGGGTCTCCCGCAGAACCTCGACGAAGCGAATGGCCTGCCATGGATTGGCTTCCGCCCCATGCGCGAGCTGCCGGTGAAGGGGCCGGACGGCGCCGCCGCCGGCAAGATCACGATGCCGGGACGTCTCTCGTGCGACGACATGGGCTTCATGTTCCAGGCCTGTCTACGCGGCGCCGGCCTCGCGATGCTCCCGTTCTTCTTGGCGGAGACCGAGCTGCGCGAGGGCCGGCTGGTGCAGATCCTCCCGCGATGGACGCTACCCCTCGTACCGATGTGGTTCGTCATGCCGGGCGGGCAGAAGCCGAGCCGCGCCACGGACGCTCTCCGCGAGTGCATCAGCGAGGTGCTCGCGACGAACCCAGGGTTTCGCGTCCCATGACGCCTCCACCTTGGCCTCTCCCCAAAAGGGGCCCCTCCCTCGATACGCTTCAGCTCGGAGATCCCTTCGCGGCGCGCCACGACGGCCGCTCGGAGATCTGATTCCACCAGCGCGCGACGTTCGCGAACTTCGCGATGCGCGGGCCCTCGCCGCCCACGTGCAGGAGCTCGAGGTCGGGCATGAACACCATGTCGGCGAGCGAGAACTGCTCGCCGACGAGATGGCTCTTCCCTTCGAGGGCCCGATCGAGGACGGCGAGCACGGGCGCCACGGCGACGCGGCCACGCTCGACGGCGGCAGGATCGGGCGCGCCCATTCCCATCGCCGGTTTGATCACGAGCTCGAGTGCGAGCGGGTGCGCCGTCGGATTGAACTCCGAGAGCTCCACGTTGACCCACTGATCGACCAGCGCGCGCTGCTTCGCGTCGGTCGGGAGGATCGACGCGCCCGGGAACGCGTCGGCGATGTACCGCGCGATCGCGCGCGACTCGAAGAGGGTCATGCCGTCGTGCTCGATCGCGGGCACCTTGCCGAACGGCTGACGCGCGACGTGCGCGGGCTGTTTGTGCTCTCCCTTCGCGAAGTCGAGCGTCACGAGCTCGTAGGGGACCTTCTTCTCGGCGAGTGCCATGAGGACGAGGCGCGTGCCGCCGCTGATCGGATGTCCATGAACCTTCATGATGTTCTCCTGTGACCGCTGTTGGTCGAAATTGGTTCCGTCACGGTCTCACCCCGGAAGTGCTTCCACCACGCTGACCGCCGATTCGGTCGGGACCACGCGCTCGAGGCGGAAGCCGGCCTTGGTGAGGAGCGCGTCGTACTCGACCTGGGTGCGCTCCTGCCCGCCCGGGATGACGAGCATCACCATGTCGAGCATCTTGCCCGGATGCGGCACGTCGCCCGCGGGGAGGACCATCTCGACGATCAGCAGTCGTCCGTTCGGCTTCATCGCCTTGCGGACGTTTCCGAGGATCGTCAGGCACTGCTCCTCGCTCCAGTCATGGATGATGTGCGAGAGGACATACGCATCGCCACCGGAAGGGATCGCCTCGAAGAAGCTCCCCGAGGTGATCGACACACGATCGGTCACTCCGGCAGCGCCGAGGAGCGCAGGCGCGTCGCCCACGACATGCGGCATGTCGAAGAGCACGCCTCGCGGCTTCGCGTGACGTCCGAGGATCGCGGCGAGCATGTTGCCGGTCGCGCCGCCGACGTCGACGATGGTGTCGAGCGAAGAGAAGTCGTACGCAGCAGCGACCGCGGCGGGCTCGGCGCCATGGAAGCCGACCATCGTCTCGCTGAACATCGAGGCCTCGGCGGGCCGGGCCGCGAGGTACTCGAAGATCGGCTTCTCGAACGCGTGCTCGAACCCCGTGCGCCCGGTGCGGACGGAGTGGACGATGTGCTCGAAGGACTTCGAGAAGGCCGGCCCACCGAGTGTGCGAATCGACGAGCGCGCCGCACCGGGCGCGTCGCTCTTCAGCGTCGCGCCGAGCGGCGTGAGCGCGAAGCGCTGTCCCTCGCGCTCCGTGAGGAGGCCCAAACCGGCCAGCGTCCGCATGAGGCGATGCAGGGAAGGCGCGTGCAGCTCGAGCGGTCCCGCGAGCTCGGCGGCGCTCCTGGGCTCGTCGAGCCGATCGGCGAGACCGATCTCGGCGGCGGCGTACACGACACTCGAGGCCCAGCTGGCGGTGACCATCTGGATCAGCTGGGCATGCGGCGGCAGTTCGGGCTGGCTCATCTCGGTTCTCCCCTTCGTGGTTGGGCAGCATCGCATTCGGTCCTCGCGACCGACCGACACTGACGAGGTAGTTCGTACCGTGCGCAGCACCGTTGCGACCAGACGAAACGACGCCCACACAGTGTTGCGTCTTCGCAACGATCTACGAGCGGTCACCGAGTGAGCGCGAGACGGGTCCTTGGCAGCTGTACCGGTGTCCGTCGCCGTCGTTGGTGGTCCTTCTCTCGAAGTCCGTCCAGCCCACGCCACGACGAGTACCGATGCAGCGCGAATGCGCTCGCCCGCGCAGTACACTCGCGCGGTGGGATCGACCCTCGCGGATCTCGTCGAGCGCCAGGCGTGGGCCGAGGTGCTGGCCTTGCTCACGGCGCTGGACGAGCTCGAGGCTCGGTGCCGGGAATCGCAGCTCGCTCTCCTCGCCGACCTCGCGCTCGTCCTGCGACGCGCGGCGCGGCCATTGCCGCACGATTTCGTCTGGTCGCACCCCTCGGGCGCGCGGCTCGATCGCCTCGCGCTCGCACTCCTCGAGACCGCACTGGACGCGCATCGCGAGGCCCTCCGCGCCGATCCGGGACGACTGTTCCCCGTGCTGTACAACGCGCTGTACTGGCGCGACGCGCCGGAGGGAGACGCGCACTACGCGACTCCGCCGCCGCGAGACGACCGGCAGATCTGGCGCTGGATGGAGTCGTGGCGGCGCGAGTTCGAAGCGCGCCCACACGCGCGCTGGCTCCGCCGGATCCGCCCACCGCGGCCCAACGCCACGGCGCTGCTCGGGTGGC
>JBKJQC010001174.1:0-6003 GCA_046593995.1 Polyangiales bacterium | reverse complement strand
CGACGTGATCGAGGGCCCGTTGATGGACGGGATGAAGATCGTCGGCGACCTGTTCGGCGAGGGGAAGATGTTCCTCCCGCAGGTGGTGAAGAGCGCCCGCGCGATGAAGCAGGCCGTCGCCGTGCTCCTCCCCTACATGGAGGAGGAGAAGAAAAAGGCCGGCGCCGCCGCGAAAGCCAACGGCAAGGTGCTGATGGCCACCGTGAAGGGGGACGTCCACGACATCGGCAAGAACATCGTCGGCGTGGTGCTCGGCTGCAACAACTTCGACGTCGTCGATCTCGGCGTCATGGTCCCGGCCGACAAGATCCTGAACGCCGCGATCGAGCACAAGGCGGACATGATCGGCCTCTCCGGGCTGATCACCCCCTCGCTCGACGAGATGGTGCACGTCGCGCGCGAGATGGAGCGTCGCGGGATGACCATGCCGTTGTTGATCGGCGGGGCAACCACCTCGAAGCAACACACGGCGGTGAAGATCGCGCAGGGTTACCACGCGCCGGTCGTCCACGTGCTCGACGCCTCGCGCGCCGCCGCCGTCGTGTCGTCGCTCCTCGACGCGAACAAGCGCGTGACGCTCGACAAGTCGAACCGCGAGGAGCAGCACCGCCTGCGCGAGCTCTTCGCGCGCAAGCAGGAGAAGCCGGTCGTTCCCTACGAGCTCGCGAAGGAGAAGCGCCCGAAGCTGTCCTACGAGCACGTACCGAAGCCGCCGTTCGTCGGCCGGAAGGAGCTCCGCGACGTCCCGCTCGCCGAGATCATCCCCTACATCGACTGGACGTTCTTCTTCACGGCGTGGGAGCTGGTCGGAAAGTTCCCCGCCATCCTCGAGCACCCGAAGCAGGGCAAGGCGGCGCGCGAGCTCTACGACGACGCGAAGAAGATCCTCGACCGCATCGTGAAGGAGAAGCGCCTGACCGCGAACGCCGTCTACGGCTACTGGCCGGCGAAGAGCGCGGGCGACGACGTCGTGGTCACGGACGTCTCGGATGGGAATCGCGAGCGCCGCTTCCCGATGCTGCGACAGCAGCAGGCGAAGAACCCGAACGATCGCCCGGAGCACACGTCGCTCGCGGACTTCGTGGCGCCCAGCTCACAGACCGAGGGCGACTGGGTGGGCGCGTTCGCGGTCACGACCGGACTCGGGCTCGACACGCTGGTCGCCGAGTACGAGAAGGCGAACGACAGCTACTCCGCGATCATCGCCAAGGCGCTCGCCGATCGCCTCGCCGAGGCCTTCGCCGAGATGCTCCACGAGCGCGTCCGCGGCGAGTGGTACGCCGAACCGAAGAAGTCGAAAGAAGAGCTCCTCGCCGAGGACTACCGCGGGATCCGCCCCGCGTTCGGCTACCCGGCCTGCCCCGATCACACCGAGAAGGGGACGCTCTTCGAGCTCCTCGGCGCACCCGCGGTCGGCATCGAGCTGACCGAGAGCTTCGCGATGACCCCCGCCGCTGCCGTCAGCGGGATGTACTTCTCGCACCCCGAGTCGCGCTACTTCGCGATCGGACGCGTCGCCCGCGATCAGGTCGAGGACTACGCGAAGCGCAAGGGCATGACCGTCGCGGAGGTCGAGCGCTGGCTCGGCCCGGTGCTCGCGTACGATCCGGCGACCGTCCGCGCGGCGTGACGCGCGTCATCGGCGGGTCATTGAGTGAAGAATGACCGTGGTCGTGCTCACGTTGCGCGCGATGGCTCGCGCGTGAAACGCTCGACGGATGCGCTTCGCCTCGATCGCGGTGTTCATTCTCGTCGGCTGCGGCTCCTCCACGTCCTCGCCGGTAGTCGTAAGCGACACCGGCACCGACGACGTGGGCGCCGACGCGCCCCTCGGCGAGACCGCGGTCGATGCCGGTCCACCGCCCCACCCGACGCCGAAGGATCTCGGGTTCGAAGCGTTGAACCCGATCCCCGCGGGCGAGCAGCTGCTCTTCAACGACTGGACCGCGTCGCCGAACGCCTTCTACTCGATCAAGCCCGACGGCACGGGCGAGGTCGAGATCTTTCGCATCTTCCGGGTGTGGGCGATGGGCGTGAGCGCCACGGTCGACAAGGTCGCGTTCTCCTGTGCGGATCCCGCGCAGAAGGAGCACTTCGGCTTCGACGTCGGCGACGCCATCCAGCACACCTGGATGTACGACGTCGCGACGCAGGCGATCACGCCGGTGTCGAAGGGAAACCTCAACGACGAGTGCCACGTCTTCGGCGCCGACGCGAAGTCGGTCTTCGTCTGTCGCCGCTACGACTTCCGCATGCAGGAGCCATCTCCGGACGTGGGAGGAGAGAGCTACCTCGTGAACAAGGGGTGGCGCATCGCGAAGATCGATCTCGCGACGCTCGAGAGCACCTTCGTCTCGCCCGACGGGCCGAGCACCGCGGGTGGAGCGCGCGAGTACCACCTCGGCCCGCAGCCCACGCCCGACGGGAAGGAGCTCTGGTACTCGATCACGCAGGTCACGCCGCCGAACACGCAGAAGCTCCGCATCGTGAAGGCACCGATCGCCGGAGGTACGCCGACGACGGTGCGCGAGGACGCGGCGCGCCCTCAGCTCTCGCCGGACGGCACCAAGTACGCGTACTCGGCCGCGGACACGACCAACAAGGGCGCGCTCTTCGTGGCGAGCACCGACGGCAGCGGGACGCCGGTGAAGATCACGAGCGCCGCCGGCAGCGAGGTCCGCTGGTCGCCGGACGGGACGCGCATCGCCTACCTCGTGCACGACAACGCCAACAACTGCAGCCACATCGATGTCGTCAAGGCGGACGGCAGCGAGGTCGCCGCGCCGTTCCGCGTCCGCAACTGCGCGAGCAAGCCTGGGTTCGTCACCGAGCTCGCGTGGGTGAAGAAGTAAGTGGACAAGTAGATGCCCGGACCAATCGAGAACCACGGCGTCATCGGCGATCTCTACACGGCCGCGTTGGTCAGCACCGACGGCGCGATCGACTTCCTCTGTTGGCCGAGGTTCGACGCGCCCACCATCTTCGCGGCGCTTCTCGATCCCGAGCGCGGCGGGCACTTCACCATCGCGCCGCAGCTCGATCAGGCGCGGACGAAGCAGATCTACCTCTCGGACACCAACGTCCTCTTCACGCGCTTCCTCTCGGACCAGGGCGTCGCCGAGCTCACGGACTTCATGCCGATCGAGACCGGTCGGGTTCATCACGATCTGGTCCGCCGGGCGCGGACGGTGCGCGGCGAGGTGAATTTCCGCCTCATCTGCGCGCCGCGGTTCGACTACGGGCGCGCGACGCACGAAGCGACGGGAGGCGGCGACGTGGTGATCTTCCGCTCGCGCGGCCCCGACGGCACCACGCTCCGTCTGCGCAGCACGGTGCCGCTCACCATCGTCGACGGTGACGCGGTCGCGGAGTTCGTGCTCCGCGCCGGCCAGCAGGCGGAGTTCATCCTCGAGGACGCGCGACCGGACAATCGTTCGCGCGAGATCGCGCACGGCTCGCTCGACGACGCGCTCGCGCGGACGGTCGCGTACTGGCGCCGTTGGGTCGCGCGCGGCACCTACGTCGGTCGCTGGCGCGAGACCGTCGTCCGCTCCGCGCTGACGCTCAAGCTGCTCACCTCCGCCGAGCACGGATCGCTCGTCGCGGCGCCCACGTTCGGCCTCCCGGAAAAGCTCGGCGGAGCGCGCAACTGGGACTATCGCTACACGTGGATCCGCGACGCTTCGTTCACGCTCACCTCGCTCATGCGCATCGGCTACGTCGAAGAGGCGAGCGCGTTCATGGGTTGGCTCGAGCGTCGCTGCAGCGAGCTGAGCGAGGACGGCTCGCTCCAGATCCTCTACGGGATCGACGGGCGCAAGATCGTCTCCGAGGAGTCGCTCGAGCACTGGAGCGGGTACCAGGGGTCGGTGCCGGTGCGCATCGGCAACGGCGCCGCGCAGCAGCTCCAGCTCGACATCTACGGTGAGCTGATGGACGCGATCGAGCACTACGATCTCCATGGCGCGCCGGTCTCGCACGACCTGTGGGGGAACATCGTGCGTCTCGTGAACTGGGTCGCCGAGCACTGGCACGAGAAGGACGAGGGCATCTGGGAGGTGCGCGGCGGTCGGAAGGAGTTCCTCTTGTCGCGCGTGATGTGCTGGGTGGCGCTCGATCGCGCGATTCGCATCGCGCAGCGCCGCTCGCGACCGGCGCCCCTCGCCGAGTGGTACGAGACGCGCGATCGCATCTACGCGAGCGTGTTCGCCGAGTTCTGGGACGCGAAGAAGATGACCTTCGTCCAGCACCGCAACGCCGACACGACCGATGCCTCGACGCTGCTCCTGCCGCTGATGAGCTTCATCTCGCCGACCGATCCGCGCTGGCTCTCGACGATGCGCGCGATCGAGAAGGAGCTCGTCGAGGATCCCCTCGTCTTCCGCTATCGCCCCGCCGTCGCCGCGCCCGACGGGATGATCGGCGAGGAGGGGACGTTCTGCATGGCGTCCTTCTGGTTGGCCGATTGCCTCGCGAAGGCCGGAGAGGTCGATCGCGGACGGTTCATCTTCGAGAAGATGCTCGGCTACGCGAACCACCTCGGCCTGTTTCCGGAGGAGCTCGGACCGAGCGGGGAGCACCTCGGCAACTTCCCGCAGGCGTTCACGCACCTCTCTCTCATCGGCGCCGCGCGCACGCTCGATCAGGCGCTCTCGGCGGCGGGCCGCGACTGACGCTCGTTGTCGTTCTCGGTGTCAGCGCTCAGCGCCCGGGCGGGATCGAGCCGCTCTCGCGACGTCCGAGCTCGAGGGTTCGCGCGTGCTCGGACACGTTCTCGAGGAAGCTCGCGCGCATCTGCACGTCACCGATGCGCACCGCGCGCTTGAGCAGTCGCGTGCGTGCCTCGAGGATCGCGTCGCGTGCTGCCGCATGATCGCCGACCGCGCTCAGCGCCTCGATGTGGACGAGGCGGATCATCGCCTCCCCCTCCTCCATGCCGCCGACGGCTGCAAGCACGGACATCGCCTCGCGCGCGCAGCCGAGCGCGCCCTGGTGGTCTCCGCGGGCGAGGCGCAGCTGCGCGATCGTCGCGAGCGAGACGGCCTTCACCGAGGGCGTGTTCGCAGCGCTCTCGGCGGCGATGCGGGCTTCCTCTTCCGCGCGCTCGGTCTCGCCGGCGAGCGCGAGAATCGTCGCGAGGACGGTGCGTGCGCGCGCCTCGATCCAGCGCGATCCGTGCTCGATCGCCTCCGAGAGCGAGCGCTCCTCGATGACGCGTGCCTCGTCGAGCCGACCCATGCGCGCGAGCGCGAACCCGAGCCAGTGATCGACCTCGGCTGCGAGCGTCGCGATGCGCATGCGTCGCGCGTCCTCGAGCACGGAGCGGAAGACCGTCTCGGCGTCGGCGTAGAGTCCGAGCTGCACGCGCGCGATCCCGACGTTGCGGCGCTGGACGCAGAGGCTCCTGAGGATGCCCGAGTGCTCGAAGTCGATCGCCGCGGCCTCACTCAGGTGCAGGTACGCGCTCGTGTCACCCGCGACCAGCGCGCGCGTCGCCTGCGTGTAATGGACGCGCGCGGTGACCGCCGGATCCGGGCCGGGGAGCATCGCTGCGGCCTCGTCGACACGGCGGGTCAGCGACTCGCCGAGCGGGAGGAACCCCGCCAGCAGGAGCCAGGTCGAGGTGCGCGACCACGCGACGATCTGCGCGGAGAGGAGCTCGGGCCGGAGCGGGATCTTCGCGAGGAGCTCGCCGACCTCGACGAGCCGATCGTTGTCCCCCCGGAGGCTGCTCGCGACCGCGAGCTCACCGGCTGCGTCGTACCAGCGCGGCGAGTCCTCCGGCAGCGAGTTCAACGCGTCGAGCGCGTACTTCTCCGCGTCGACGAGCTGTCCGCGCCAGCGGTACCCCTCGGCCTGCAGGAGCCGGAGCGGACCGAGGCTCTCGAGCTTCTCGCCGCACGCGATCCCGCGCTCGGCGCGCGCCACGACCGCCGCGAAGTCGTTCCCCTCGAGGGCCTGCTCCGCCGCGCGTCGGAACCAACGCGCGGCGCGCTCGGGGAG
>JBKJQC010000787.1:0-2937 GCA_046593995.1 Polyangiales bacterium | reverse complement strand
GTGAGGGTACGCGCCGCGACTCGCGCCGTTGCGAGGTCGCCCGTTGCGACCGCCTCCCGAACGGCCTCCGTCAGTGCGGCGAGGAGGGCGTGGCGCGGATCGGCTGGATTCGTCCGCGAAACGTCCGATCCGGGTCCGAGGGGGCCGTCTGAGGTCGCCAGCGGCGAGGGTGTTGGCGTCGTCGGGTCGACGTTCGCAGCGCCTCGCGTCCCCTCGCTACGTCGGGCAACGGATTCAAATCCTGTAATGCCCACCCATCGCGCCCCTCGTTTGCAGGGGCGTTCGCGCTTCTGAGGTCGGCCGAGCTTCCCATCGCGCGGGGCACGGTGACCGTGATCCGCATGAACCTCGTGTCGAGCATCACTCCGGGGATCGCGTCCTGCAGCTGCTTCGCGATGCCGTGGTTCGGGACGATCCACCCTTCGGCGGCGGCGGAAGCGAGTTGCGCGTCACCGGGAAGACGACCTGATCGAAGCGTTGATCGCAGAGCGCTGCGGCGCCGTTGCACGTCGCTGGGATGGCGACGTTCAGCGTCTTGCGCTGGCAGAGCGCCTCGAACCGCGGAGACTTCCGTCGGGCCGCTCGGCGACTGCAGCGACGACGCGTCGTACATGAACACGGGCTCGGTCCGCCGCGGCTACACCAGCAGCGAGTGGTGCGCCTCGAACTGCTCTTGCCAGCCGACCGGCGACAACTGCTACTGAGCGGCGAACGCGTCGCGGAGGGCAGGCGGGAACGCCCTTGGCATTTTGCGCTGACGCGCTACGCGAGATCGCGCGCGAGGCGGAAGCCCACGCGCGGGGAGCGCTCCGACGCCGAGTACGTGCGGCGGGCGGGGAGCATGCAGTCGGCGGCCCAGTCCTTCCACGCGCCGCCGCGTGAGGCGACCTGCGCGAGCTCCTTCGTCGTGCGCGAGGGGAGCGCCCACTCGGCGACGTTGCCCGCGAGATCGCGCACGCCGTACGGCGAGACGTCCGCTTCGAACGTGCCGCTCGGCTCGGGGTAGGCGCCCGTCGGACGCGACTCGCGCATGCGACAGAACGAGGCGTCGAAGCGATCGCCCCACGGATACGGACGACCGTCGATCCCACGACCGGCCTTCTCCCACTCGTGCTCCGTCGGGAGGCGGTACGCACGGCCGTCACGTTCGGCGCGCCACGCCGCGTAGGCCATCGCGCTCCTCACGTCCACGCCGACGACGGGCAACGCGCGCCACACCGTGTCGTCGCCCGGCCACGTCCTCACGCGATCGGGTTCGAACGTACCCCCGGTGGGCCGGAAGTACGCGAGGCCGGTCTCGTCGCGCGGCAGGTGTCGCTCGACGGCCGCGGGATCAGCGAGCGCGGTGAGAAAGGCGAGCCACTCGCCGAAGGTGATCGGTAGCTGCCCGATGGCGAACGGCGGCACCTCGATCTCCGCCGGCTCGCGGCCGAAGATGCTGCTCTCGTGTCCGCCGAGCAGGCACGGGCCACCGGCGATCAAGATCTCGTGCGGGGCGACCAGCGAGGCGATCGCGCCGTCGATCTCGATGCGCGAGGTTCGGCCGATGCGCACTTCGACCGGCAACCGCGCCGAGGGGAAGCCTTCGACGTCGAGCCGGACGACGTAGCTGCCCGCGTCGACGACGGTGCGTACGGTCCCCTCTCTCTTCGCAACCTCCCAATGGCGATCCACGAGGAGGCGTCTCCCGCGCTCGACCTGACGCTCGATCGTCACGCGACCGGGGCCCTGGTGCTCGATCGCGATCCCCGCGTCGAGGCCGAGCGAGAAGAGCGCGTCGTCGTAGTCGTTCACGCGCGCTTCGAAGAAGATGCGATCGTGATCGTCGCGGCGCTGCTGTGCGCGTAGCAGCTCTCCCCAATAGAGCTTGGCAAGCCCGCGACGCGACGCGTGGTGGCGAGGCACCTCGGCGAGCGCCTGCTCGTAGGCGGCGACCGCGGCTTGGAACGTGCGGTTCGCGAGCGACCCCATCACGGTCTCGCGATCTTCCGCGTCCCACAGCTGCTGCTTCGCGCTCGGTCCTTCCCACGCGGGGATCGACGCGCGCAAGGACGCGAGCTCGGCGAGCCGCCCCGGTCGCGACGAGAGGAGATCGTCGTAGCTACGCGCGAGATCGGCGCCCTGCGCGGCGAGGTCGTCGGCGCGCGCGGTCCGTCGCTCGCGATCGGCCGTGCCTTCGAGGAAAGCCTCGATGTCCGCGCGCAAGGCGAACGCAGTCGGGTGACGATCGTCGGGAGCGAGCGAGAGCGCGCGGAGACAGATCGCCTCGAGCTCCGCCGGGAGCTCGCGCCCCTTCGCGACCCCGCGCAGCGGGCGCGGCGGATCGTAGAGCGCCGCTCCGCGACGTCGTCGCACGATCATGTCCTCCATCGTGGCCTTGGGGAACGGCCGACGGAGGGTGAGGATCTCGTAGAGGATGGCGCCGAGCGCGAAGACGTCGGTCCGCGGTCCCATCCGCGTCGCGCGCGTATCGAGCTGCTCGGGCGCCATGTACCCGGGCGTGCCGCCGCGCAGGCTCGCCTCGGTGCCGAGCTCGTAGGCGAACCCCCAGTCGACGACCACGACCTCGTCTAGCTCGCCGAGCATGACGTTGGCCGGCTTGAGGTCGCAGTGCACGACCGAGCGCCGGTGCGCGTGGTCGATCGCGCCGCAGATCTGCATGAAGACGCGCAGGAGCCGGCCGAGAGACCACGGCGCCTTTACATCCTCCCCCTTGCGCAACGAGCGCAGCGCGTCGTGCAACGAGGAGTGCTCGAGCACGCGCATCGTGTAGAACGGACCGACCGACTGATCGACGCCGGCGTCGTAGATGGGGATGACGTTCGGGTGCTCGAGCCGTCCGGTGATGCGCGCCTCGCGACTCAAGAGCTCGTCGTGCGCGCCCTTGCCGCGGACCTCCGGCAAGAGCGGCTTCACCGCGAGACGTCGACCGAGGAG